>JAMWCK010000013.1 GCA_023819625.1 Candidatus Omnitrophota bacterium
AACGCTTTTTTTATTTAAGGCAACTGCTATATGTAAAGGTCCTGCGTCATTAGTAATCAAAATCTCTAAATAATTTATAATCGCCACTAACTCCTCTAAACTTATCTTGCCCACTAAATCGATAACCCTATTTTTATTTTTTATCCGCGCTAATATCTCTTTAGCGATCTCTTTTTCTTGGGTATCCCCTAAAATCAATATCTTCGCTATAAAATCATCGCTTAATCTATCAACTAATTGAGCAAATTTTTCTTGCGGCCAATGTTTTAGATATGCATCCTTACCCCAACTCGCACCTCCACCAGGCGCAATGGCAAAAAGTAACTCGCTTTCAGTTACTCCTAAATTAGCCAGAACTCCTTTAGCGTGTCCTCTTTGTTCTTCGCTAATAAATAAATCCAAATTCTTATGTTTAGGAATTATATCTATAATTTTTAATAAATCAAGATAATAATCTACGACATGTTTATCATTGTAACCATCTATATCTATTTTTTCCGTAAGAAATCTCCCCCGCTTTTTATAATTAAAACCAACACGCTTTTTAATCCCGGCTAATTTTGTCAACAAACCATAACGCCAATCTAAAGAAAAATCAAAACAGATATCAAATTCTGCCTTCCTTAACTGCTGCAGTAAATCTAAAGACGTGGTTAACCCTTTCCATTTTGATTGCTTAAAAATTTTTTTGATATCTCCCCGGGATAGACTCCATATCTTATCTATGTGCGGATTATCCTTTAAGACATCCTTTACCCTTAGATTGCACCAATAAGCCATAAAACTATCTGGATAGGCTTCTTTTATAGCCCTGATTACAGGCGTAGTAAATAAGACATCTCCGATACCAAAGGGATTAATGATAAGAAATTTTTTTAACAATATTTTTTACCTCTTGTGCCTTATCCTTTGCGCAAACCAAAAGCCCCTCTTTTGTATCAATGATTACAAGATTACGCAGCCCTAAGGTAAGTATTGGCTTTTGCGTTGACCAGACAAGTATATTTTTACTGCCCAAATCAATGTGTCTACCTTTAGAGATATTTTGATTTTTATCTTTTTTCATAATCTCCTCAACTGCACACCAACTACCCAAATCCACCCACCCAAAGGTTGAGGCAAACATTGCAATTTTGTCTGTTTTCATCATTACTGCCTTATCTAAAGAAATATCGGGAAAATTATGCCATATCCTTTTTATATCTTTTTTGTTCTTTATCCTTTGGATTATCCGATAAGTAAAAGGAGTATATTTTTTTATCTCCTCTAAGATTGTCTTTGCTCTAAAAACAAATATTCCGCTATTCCAATAATATCTTTTATCCTTTATAAATCTTTTTGTCCTATTTAAGGGAGGTTTTTCAATAAATTTTTCAACTTTATATACTTTGGAATTTATCCTGCCAGATATTGCAATCTTAAGATACCCATATCCTGTCTCTGGTCTTTTGGGCTTGATACCGAATGTAACAATAAGGCCTTTTGTTTTTGCTAAATAAGCAGCTTTTTTTAATAAATTTATAAATTTTCTTTTTCCTTTAATATAATGATCCGAAGGAAAAACAAAGACTACTGCCTCTTTATCCTTTTTTTGTATTTGATAGGTAAGATATCCCACGCTTGACAAGGTATTTCTTGCCCGAGGCTCAAAGAGAAGATTAGAATTCGCGATATTAAATCTTCGGCTTATTTCTTTTATCTTAAGACGATATAATTTATTTGTGGCAATAAAGATATTTGCGCAGGGTATAAAATTCTTAATACGGCTGAGTGTTTCTTCTAGCATTGATGAGTTTGTGCCGATACTTAAAAACTGTTTTGGCTGGAAAACTTTACTCAAAGGCCAGAATCTTCTTCCAAAACCACCCGCCAAAATAATCGCATAGTTCATCTTTCTAAAACCTCTTTTACTTTATTAAATACTTCTTCTACAGTAATATCTGATAGATTCGGCTTTTCTAATATTATACTTCCTTTACTCCTTGGTCCCCAGCGCAAAGCGCTTTTTGCCGGAATATCATTTCTAAATATCGCTACTACTGGCGTATCTACACAAGAGGCAAGATGTATCGGCCCACTATCTCCTGAGACTAATAATTGAGTTTTCTTTAAAAGCACTGCTAATTGTTTTAGGGTTGTTTTTCCGGTCAAATTAATAATATTATTGCCTAAGCCCGTAAAATAGTGCTGACTTTTAACGACCCCCTCTTCTCCTCCGATAATTAAAATTTTAATCTTAAATTCTTCTGCCACTCTTTTGGTTAATTTTTGGAAACTTTCATATGGCCATTGTTTTATGGGGTCGGATGTCCAGGGATGAAGCGCTACTAATGTGTCTTTACTTTGGATATTTAATTCTTTAAATAATTCCTCAATTATATCGTCATCTATTTTTATAGATAAACTTTTATCTTCTGTCCTTGCCCCTACTAAACCCACCAAATCAAGGTTATATTCTATCTCATGTTTATCTCCTAAAAATTTTTTGTCTTCCATCTTATGGGTAAGTAAAAATCCCCACTTCCGATTATAACCCACGCGTATTGGAATCTTGGACAGGAAACTAATAAGATGGAATTCCTTTGTGGGATTAAATATTACACAAAGGTCAAATTTATTCTTAATGCTTTTAGTAAAATTTAAAATTTCACCTATCTTATGTTTTAAATTATCCCAAACAATTACTTCATCTAGATATTCTATGCATTGGGCTAATTCTTTTACGTAGAGACTAGTTACTGCCGTAAGACGTGCTTGGGGAAAAGTCTCCTTAAGAGCCCTGAATGCAGGGATATTAAGTAGAAATTCTCCAAACCGGTCATTGCGCACAACGAGAATCCTTTTCATACTTTACACTTCCAGCGACGCTGATTTTGTAAAATATTGTATACCGATTGCCGCGAAATCTTTAAGAACGAGGCGATCTCTACAATTTTATAGCCATTCGCTAACATTTGCTCTACTAAGTATCTTCTTGCATTAAGCTCTTGGGGTTGTCTTATACATTTTTTATTTTGAAACTTTGCTATCTCTCTATCCAAAGACCAATTATTTTCTTTTTCTCTCTTACCTATCCCAAAAGACGAAAGGATATTTAAAAGAGAAAGTTTAAACTTTTTTATAAAAGTAGGATCCTCAAGGACACTTTTAAACTCTACTCTACTTGAGCTCAATAATAATTTTTTATAGATATTCTTTGCCTTATCTAAATTATCCTCTATGATTCCAAGAATAAAATCGTATTTAACAAACGTTTGAGGTGCTTCTTTATCTGTATATAATTTTACTGAACTCCATTTATAGTTCATAGGGTCATCAGTTAATTTTGCCTTATAAGGATTTAAATGTATATATAATGAAATCACCAATAAATAACTCTCATCTACACAAAGGCTCACGCGATAGGGTTTACAGAAAACAGGTCCTTTCCTCTGAAATTTTGCGTTAAAATATTTTGCATACCTTTCAAATAGTTCTTTTGCTCCTTTAGAAAGGTTTGGTTTCTGTATCTGTAAAAGTAAGTGTAGATGATTTGGCATCAATACAAAACAGAACACATTCCATTGATAAGAAATACTTATTTCTTTTATTAAAGAAAGCATGTGTAGATAATCGCTATTCTCCAGAAATAAAACTTCTCTACCCGGCGCGCGTTGCGTAAGATGGTAAAATGCCCCCGGATAGATTATTCTATTCCTTCCCGTAAAAATCCCCCTAATCTTAGCGTCCTCTATTTTCTGCAAAATCTCCATATTTTACATTTTCAGCGAGGCTGATTTTGTAAAGTTTGGGATAATGAAAAACCGACTAAATACCAGAATATCCCGGCGACGCGGGAATAATAAAGACTAGTTTCTGTAAGGCCGTTGACCAAAAAAGCAAATATGCCTATCCCCGCACAAAGACAAATAGAACACAAAAATTCATCCTTTAAATTTTTATAGAGATGAGCACATTGTCTAAATAATCTAGTAATTAACCAGAGGAATACTCCCAAACCCAAAAGCCCTATTTCTGCTGCCATCTGAAAGAAATGGTTATGCGCATACATATGCTCGCCAGTTTTAGCATCATCGGGTTCAGGCAGTTTATAATAAAAATAATTCAGAGAAAATGTATTTAGACCCACACCGATAATAGGATGATGTCTTATCATATTAAAGGTATTTTTGTAGATACTGATTCTATCTTTATTGCACATAAAGATAATCGGATTGTAGTTTACCTCTTTTGCCCACTCCTTTATGCTGCGGGGAGCAATAAAGTAAAAAGAAGCAAGCAAAATTATTAGTCCCCAAACCATTATCTTTTTTTTCTTAATTATTGCTAACAATAATAAACTTAAGTAAAAAGCCAAGGCCGCAGGTCGTGAAAAACTAAGAATTATTCCCGTCATAATCAACAAGCCAACAATCAAGATATAAATGCGTTTTTTGTTTTTATAATAAAATAGCCCCAGCCCAAAGGCAAAAGGAGCAATCGCAGTAAGATAAACTCCTAAGACATTGGCATTGGGAAATCCGGCGGTAGCCCGTTTAAGACCGATATTTATGATGGGCAAATTCCCGCGGATAAAATCCTTTCCCCAGATAATCTGCCAGATGCTATCTACCGAAGCAAGTAATCCTCCCAAAATCATTGCCAAAACTATGCGTTCTATATGTCTTTTATCTTTAATTTCTCTAATCAGAATAAGATATATAAGAGCATATTGTACTAACTTAAAAACTCCTCTTATACTTGCCTGATAGTCTATAGAATTGACAATGGAAACCAAAGAAACCAAAACCCAGACCAAATAGGGCAGGTCAATTACAGAGATGCCACTAAACTTCTGCTGCGTGATTATCTTCTTAGTAAAAAAGGCAAAAAACAAAAACCCTGTAGATATACCGGTAAATGCTGGGGCAATAGCCATAGAAAAAGGATAAAACACAATTGACCAATAAATTACATAATCTAAAATTCTCACTACCCTCTGCATATTAATCTTTAAAGCGGTATTTAACTAAATAAAATATCGCCCAGAGCGCATCATACCATCTTATCTTTTTCCCTTCACTGTAAGCACGGGGATGGTAACTAATGGGAATCTCAATAATACACTTTTTTTTCTTAAGGGCACTACAGATTATTTCTACATCAATATCAAAACCCGTTGCCTTTAAGTTTAACTCAAAAAAAGTGCTTTTCTTTGCCAATTTATAACAAGTGGCATAATCATTTAGATGAGAGTTAAATAATAAATTTAATAGACCGCTTAATAATTTATTACCTAATCTATGAATGAATAAACCCCGATAACCCTTTTTGAATCTTGCGCCTAAAACCAAATCGGCATTATATTTTTTCTGTGCCTCTATAAGTTTTAAGTAATCTCGTGGCTCATACTCTAAATCCGCATCCTGAATTATGGCAAATTCGCCTCTTGCATTTGCTAAACCTGTTAAAAAAGCCGCGCCCTTACCTCTATTACTTCCGTGGAAGACTAATTTTAAGTTAGAATAATTGAGTTCCCTTAATATCTTATCCGTTCCATCACTTGAGCCATCATCAACCACAATTATTTCTTTATCAATGTCCACATTATTAATTTTCTCAATAATCTGTCTTATCGTTTGCGCTTCGTTATAAACTGGCACGATTACAGAAAGTAACGGCTCCATCTAAAAACCCGCATTATCAAAGGGGCATTTTTCGGGTTAACTTTCTAAAGAATGCCCACATATAGAGTTTGATATAATTAGGCAATAACCTGAATATCCTAAAACTGGATTTACCCTTTTTTCTCTCCATCCAGACCGTGGGCACCTCGGTTATCTTAAATCCAAGATAATAGGCCTTAAGGGGTATTTCCATGGATATCTCAAAACCACAAGCTCTAATATCTATACTCTCTATTACTCTTTTTCTATACATCTTAAAGGCATTGGCAATATCATGGGTCGGTATACCTAATAGAAAATGAAGCGACCAACCACCAAACCAGGAAAAAAAACCTTTTATCTTTGATCCACCAATACGCCTGCCTCCCTTTATATATCTACTGCCACAGACCACATCATAACCTAAATTAATTTTATCCCACATCTTCCTAATTGTAGATAAATCATCGCAGGAGTCTGCCATTATCGGGATAACTATATCGGCAGTTACATTACTAAAGCCGGTTTTTAAGGCATTAGCAAATCCTTTTTTATGTTTATTTTCAACCAGATATAGATTCTTATACTCTTTACTTAAATCTCTAACAATCCGGTTCGTATTATCCTGCGAATGGTCATCAATAACGACCAGCTCAAAGGGAATATCTACAGTCTCTTCTACTTTTTTAATAATATCTTTAATGTTATCCTCCTCATTATGCGCAGGAATAACAATTGCAAGTTTCATTTTAATATTCTATAAATATGCACAGTTTCGTTTCCGAAAACAAGAATAAATTTATTTGGATTATTCTTCGCCCAATTATTTTCTATTGGAAAAACTATCTCTTTTACTTGATGCAAAGAATAAACCACAAGATAATCTATATTTTCTGACTCTAGATTCTTAAGCCAGATTGAATATTCTGGATTTTCGCGATAATTGCCCGGTAATTCTAAATTTTTATGAAGGGTAATGAAATCCTTAGTCCAGATGTATCGGGCATTGGGAAAGTAATGTAACTTTACAGGATTTATTTTATTCACTGAAATATAATATACATTATTTTTAAAAAAACTCCCATAAAGCGGTAAAACATCGGGTCTACCTACGTAAGCAATTCTACTGGCTTTGGTATTGTCATTAAGCCATACCCATGCCTCTTTTTCTTCCCGAGGAAAAGGAGATTTTAGGAAATACCGCTTAAATTCATATTGATTATAGTTAATATTTAGATAATGAAGGGTTATTATTATAAAGATAGAGACAATTAAAATTAGATTAAACTTTAATTTCTTAATCGTTGATAAAATTATAAAAAATAATATAGATAAAATAATTGAACTGATTAATTCTAAATGACTGGCTAACTCAAATATGCTAGCCAGATAACAAATTCCCACAATAAATCTTAAAATATTTTTATGTATATGTAAATTAACTAAATATACAGTATACATTGCTATAACAAAATTAACGGCAAAAATTGGATAAAGATATCTTGTCCAGAACTGGGGCATAAATAATAAAAATGATAAATATAAAAGAATGGGCAAAAATGCCATAAAAATATAAGAAATATTTATATCCTTTTTACGTTTTAACAAAAGCAAAGGCAGGCAAAATATCATCGAAGGAATAACCAAAATTATAAACTGTAAACCAAGTCCTTCATGAAATAAAAATTTCTCTAAATTAAAATCCTCTTTTGTCCAATGGCTGCGGTAGGTAGAAAATGGCATCACCCCTTTAAAAAGCACCTTACCAAAGAATTGAATCTCTGCAGGATAGAAGGGATTGCGGGTCTGGATAAAATTTCTTATATAACTAAATCCTCCAAATATAATTACCAGGAACGCAAATAACATAAAATAAACAATGATTTTTTTAAAATGTATTCTCTTTACGTTTTTTAACAGAAGCGCAATAAAAAATAAAAAGGTAAATATTCCGTAAACTACCGCTGTGGTTTTAGTCCCCAGTGAAAGCCCAAAAGATATCGCCCAAAGAATAAAACTTTTAAAAGACAAATCTTTAAAAAGTGCCAATAAAAAATTTATGCTCGTTACAAATAAGGCAGCCACCATCACATCCACATAGGCAATTTCTAATTGTTTGAATACATTGGGGGTAATTAAAAATAAACTTGCCGCATAAAAGGATAATTCCTTATTTAAATTAAGTTTTCGGGAAATACTATAGATGGCTAAAAATGCCAGAATAAAAAAGGGAACCTGACCTAAGTCTGCCAGAAACACATTTTTAAAAGGAAATATCAGCCATAAGAAAAATAGACTTCCATTTATGGGATAATAACTCGGTGAAGGATCATCGGATATGGTAATCGGAATATCTAAATTTCCTTTTTTTAGCCATTCAACAGGAAAGACAAAATGATAATTTAAACAATCCCAGCCAAAAGGAGGATTAACTAGATTTATTGCAATTTTAACCAGGCCAAAGCCTAATAATAGCGAAGCACCCAGAAGAACAATCTTATTTTTAAAAAGTTCGATAAAGGCTTCTCTTACTCCGTTTGTGCTAAAAGAAGAGGTTTTGCCGCGACTGAAGTAAATTACAAGTAAGAGGATAGCCAGATTTAATAAAATAACATTTTCAAGATACAATACTCCCATAATCCCTAAGATAAGTTCAGAAAAAACAATCTGGGCAAAATAAAGGATGAACCAGCTTATCAAACCATCTATAAAGCCGGTTATCTTAAGCAACTTATAACTCAAAAGATAACCGCACCAGGCCACAATCAGATTCATTAATAAAAATATTATTATTCCCATTGCACTAATTTACCTCTGTAAATCTTGGGTATATAAAACCTTAACCCTTTTATTTGCAGCATATTCGGAGGTCTCACCTCCAAATATTAGATTTTTGTTTTGGCGGAGGCAAAGTCTATTCTATCAATCTGCCATATATAAGGACCCCACTGGCAAAAACCCTGATTAAGAGCGGGATATTTTCTTTTTCTCTTAACAATATCATTGTAATGCTTGTCTTGTGATAGGGGTTTTTATCTCTTCTTTGAATCGTGGCTTCTGCCTTAACAATCTTATATATTTTCTTATTTATATTTATTGATAACTCCTCTTCTTTAGCCATTCCTTTTAAGATATAATTCTTCTGGTTAGTATTTATATTCATTTCAATATCTTTTAGCTTATCAAAATCTAAACGCCTGAGGTTAAGCATTGCCGAAAGGGGATCCTGGGTATTAGGTAGTATCTGGCGCTTTACACCATCTATAGTCATCACCTTATTTTTCTGGTCATAAAAGGCAATTCTCTCCATATCTTTTTTACCGGTAATTTTTATTCTTTGCTTAAATAATATAGGATTTAAATTATCCATATCCACATAGGAATCAAAAACCGCGCTGGCATTAAAAAAATTAGAAAACAATTTTAAGCTCTGGGCGCTTGCGCTAAGATGATAGACATTCTTTTTATCATATGGCTCTATTCTCTCTCTACTAAAGACCGCCTCACCTAAAGGTATAACTCCTAATAAATAAATTCTATATTTTAAATCACCCCCTTTAATCAAACCCTCTCTTTTAGTTAATCTTGATATTATCACTTTAGGATTATTGTTATACGCGGATATAATTATAGAGAATAAAATTATCCCTAAAATTATAACGATGAATTTTTTCATTCTTTAATCTCCGTGTTTTAGTTTTAAAATAAAGTATAGATAAAAGGTGCCACAGCGCTTCCCTGTGAAAAAAATATCAAAAGCCCTAACAATAGAAGCATAATAATTATTGGCGCAAGCCACCATTTTTTTCTTGCTTTCAAAAAATCCAACAATTCTTTTAATAAAGCAATTTTACCCATCCGCAACCTCCTCTAAAATTGTTTTTCGTAACCCGAAGATTTTTTGTCTTTCTTTATCCAATAGGAATCTTTGCGCTTGTCTATTTTTCTATCCAATAAATCTATACCAAATAATCTTATCCCTAACCCTATAGGAGTAAAAACTAAATAAAATATAATAAATAAAATCAATCTTGTATTAATCCAACCCAACACAGATGCCAATCTCATCCAGAAAATATATATTGGTTTTAATAGCCACCAAGCAAATTGACCTAATAAAAATAGTAATGTCCCAATAGAATAAAACCAAATATATCCATTCTTATGTCTTAAAAATAAAATAGTACCAAAAGCCAAAAGAGCGATAAACATCGTTATTGAAAACTTTTTAAGATTCTCTTTATTGATATTTATTTTTTCCATAAGGATATAACTTCTAATCCAACTCAAATACTTCCTGCCACTTTATATCTTTCTTCAATGGCTTCTGTTTACTTTTGTCCAATAAAAAACTTCCTATTATCAAATAATCCATTTCTGTTCTCATAAAACATCTAAAGGCATCTTGTGGACTACATACCAGTGGTTCTCCCCGCACATTAAAGGAAGTATTTATAATTACAGGACATCCTGTTTTTTTATAAAAGGAATTTATCGTATCATAAAATAAAGGATGGTCTTGTCTTTTTATTGTCTGGATTCTTGCTGAATAATCTACGTGGGTAACTGCGGGTATATATGAACGTTTTACTTTTAACTTATCAAATCCCTTTAGTCTATCTTGCGGATTACTTGGCTTTATTCTTTTATCTTCCTTCACCTGTGCCACTAATAGCATATAGGGACTCTCTTTATCTATCTCAAACCACTCATTAACTTTTTCTTTTAATACGGTAGGCGCAAAAGGACGAAAGGACTCGCGGTATTTAATTTTTAGATTCATCTTTGACTGCATTTGGGGATTTCGCGCATCACCAATTATACTTCTTGCGCCTAAAGCCCGTGGACCAAACTCTAAACGCCCCTGAAACCAACCAATCACTTTTCCCTGAATAATTAAATCGGAGATTATTTCTGGTATCTCGGAATATAATAATTTTTTATAAGGTATGTTTTCTTTTTTAAGAAAATCTTCTATATATTCATCGCTATACGCCGGACCTAAGAACGAGGCCTTTTGTTTATCATTTTCCTCATCAACTATACGTTTATTACCCAAATACTTATACCAGACCAAAAGCGCAGCGCCAAGTGCTCCTCCCGCATCACCACTTGCGGGTTGAATCCATATCTCTTTAAAAGGGCCTTCCCGTAAGATCCGACCGTTACCTACGCAATTTAAAGCCACTCCTCCTGCTAGGCATAACTTATCTAGACCCGTAACCTTATAAACATGCCTGCTCATCCTTAGCATAATTTCTTCTGTAACCTTTTGAATGGAAGCGGCAATATCCATATATTTTTGGGTGATTCTGGTCTCAGGTTTCCTTGGAGGGCCGCCGAATAAATCTTCAAAGTGCCAATTTGTCATCTTTAAACCATTCCCGTAGCCAAAATATCTCATATTGAGTTTAAATGAACCATCTTTTTTAATGTCTATCAATTTATCTAAAATTAAATCCACGTACCTCGGCTCTCCATAAGGGGCCAGGCCCATTAATTTATATTCACCAGAATTAACCTTAAAACCACAATAATAGGTAAATGTAGAATATAATAAACCCAAAGAATGGGGGAATCTTAATGTATATAAAATTTCAATATTATTGTCTTTGCCTATACCAAAACTTGTTGTATCCCATTCTCCCACTCCATCCATAGTTAAGAATGCCGCTTCTTTAAAGGGTGAAGGATAAAATGCACTCGCAGCATGAGATTCATGGTGTTCCACAAATAAAATTTTACCCTTGTAACCCATTTCTGTCTTTATTAAATCAGGAATCCAGAGTTTCTGTTTAAGCCACAAAGGCATTGCCTGGATAAATTGTCTTATTCCGGAAGGCGCATACGAAAGATATGTTTCCAAAATTCTCTCAAATTTAATCAATGGCTTGTCATAGAAAACCACAAAATCCAAATCTTTAGCGGTAATCCCTGCTTCCTTGAGACAAAAGTTTATAGAATTTATGGGGAAACTGAAATCGTGTTTTTTGCGCGTGAATCTTTCTTCTTGAACTGCAGCAATAATTTCACCGTCACGCACAAGGCAAGCGGCGCTATCATGATAAAAACAGGATATACCTAAGATATACATAATCAAAACCTCTCTACTAGACGCCGAGCCTCTCTTTGTACATTTTTAGGAAAGTATTTACTCATCTTAAGAAATTTCTTTTTATTGATTTCTCCTAAATTCAATTCTTCCTCTGGCAAGTCGGTTAATCCTTTGGATTTTAAATATAGGGTATCTAAAAGTGCCTTCTCCGCCTCGGCGATAAGAATATCATCTACTAATCTATAGCCAAAGAAAAGTTCCCTCTTAATTTTCCTTAAAATAATCTCCGTTACAAAAAACGTTCTGACTCTAGGCGATTTATAAGTCGCCATAGTAACTGCGTACGGAACCTGATTGATAATTCCGTATGTTGACAAGGCACTTTCAAAAGAAATATAGGCATAAGGCGCATAGAGCTGCGAGGCAATCTTTTTTATATCTATTCCTTGCTCTGCCAGAATATACACATCCCGCGCCACCCTATTAATTACCCTCCTTTTGACCATCCTCCATAAATTTTTCTTTAAAGATGCCTTCTTTAGTTTTAATATCTTGCACAGGTCATCGCTTGTAAAATATGATTTATTCACTTTTTTTAACATATTTACTTTATCTATCAGTTGCATATCTCTATCTGCCCCCTAGGATATCTATAACCTTCCAATAGTTTTTTGGCAAATACTTCCTTAAATCTCTTACAAGGATTCTCTTTTTAAATTTATTCCTTACAGGAGAAAATGGCTTATTAAGCACTCCACTTAGATACCAGATATCAAATAAATCCCGCGCCTCATTTCTTGTTTCTAAGGCCTGCAATTTTTCTTTATAGATACTTTCTATTCTCATTACATTGCCTAATGCCTCCACATTATTGACGCGGCTTTTTAAATTTACTAATTCATAGGGTTTCGCTTTTTTATCAACTGTGCGTTTGGATATCTCAATTTTTATGGATAAGGCTAGTGGTCTCCAAAATTCTTTTATTCTATACTGCGCAATATAAGTATAAGAATTATCCGCAATATCTGTTATACCTAATTCCGTATATCTTTTTTCAATAATAGATATTTCTTTCTCAAAAAGTTTAAAAGAAAATTTTTTTATTACCGAGAAATCTAGGTCTTCGGAAAAACGTGGCGAACCATAGGCCAATCTTAAAGCAGTACCGCCTTTAAGACATAGATAACTACCGATAGAGGAAGAAAATAAATCTCTTAAAATAATCATCTCCCACCACTCACGAATTATTTGCTCAATGTCTATCTTTAAATCCTGCGCTAACTTAAAGGCCAAATCTTTATCCATATTTTATTGTCTTTTCTCTACATAACGTTTATAAAAAGTAGTCATTTTTGTCTACTTTCCAAGAACGAGTATATCTCGGAAATTCTTATCTGTCAAGGAAACTTTCAGGCCTGAAGACTAATATAGGTACATCATTTCCGCGCCGCGGGTTCAATTGCCTGCGCTGCAACTAATTCATACACATCAATCGGACCGGTCTTCTTAACGCACATTATATCCTTTTGCGGGCAATCTTCGGCAGGAAATGTCTTGATAAGTTTAAGCCCGGGATTATGAGGAATCTTACTTAGTTCTTCTATCTCCTCTATAAGCTCAGTTTGTAAATATCCATCTCTGTGAACTAAAACATATTTTACTCCCATCCATTTAAGGATACCGGCGGTTTTTGGCTCAGATAATCTACGGATTTCCTGGGCAACTTTATGGGCATAGGTTCCGGGTATTGTGCCATTGATGATTTTCTTCTTGTGTTTTGTCTGATAGAACTTATACATCTCATTGGGTGAATCCGCATCCAGAGGATATTCGGCAATAGCAAAATCGCCGGGTTGCTCTTTAAGCCAATAATATACTTCAGGCACTCTTGAAACCTCTATTACCTTATACGGTGGCCAGTTCCGGAATTCAAAAAGCACCAGACCACAGAAAAGTGCGGTTATAACAAGTTTTGTCTTCTGGGTCTTAAATCTTTCTAAAATAAACTTTAAGCCAAATCCTGCCAAGACACTAATTGCCAGCATCACCACGATCCCAAATCGGCAATATGCCCGAAACATCGGCAGTATCTTATACATAAAAAATGAAGGCATAAAAATCTTAATCGGCCCAAACTTCCACCACGGCGGCTGGGAAAATAACCATGCTACCATTGTCAGAAATATAAAGAATCCAATATAGAAATTTTCGCAGGGGACTGTCCCCGAAGGGGACTGTCCCCGCAGTTTGCGTTCTCTTCTCCATCTCCTTACTGCCACAAACGCCAGAATTAAAGGCACCCATCCTAAATAAAGCGTATGTTCAGTAAAACTCACACCATATAACTGCGACCCCACAAATTGCTCCGTAAACTTCCCAAAAACCGGATGCACAACCGGGGGAAGAAGATAACTTAATGGCTTTGCGGATTGAGTGAATAAATCATCAAAAGGACGGGCATAATGACTAAAAGCCGAAGGAGTAAAATTTATTTTATTAATAGATAATCTATTCTTTATTGCCCATAAAAATTGGGGAAATAGAATAATAAAGATAAGCACGATAGAAATAAATACTTTTCCAAAAAATCTAAAATCAGAAATAACTAACTCTCTCTTTTTAAAAAATTTCAATCTCCAATGATAAAATAGAACATAAACTAAAAAACAGAATAGACTGATTATTCCCAAATACATTATTGACCAGTCAAAAGATAAAAGAAAAAAGAAACTTATAAAAAATAAAAAAGTGTTTTTCTTGTCTGTAAGTTTTTCTTTTAATAAAATAGCACTAAGGAGAATTAAGGGAAGCCATTGATTATAGGTTAGTCCCAAATGTTGCCATATACGCACAAATTGATAGGGGCAAAGACTAAAAATTATTCCTCCTAATAAACCTGCTAATATACTTTTGGTAAGATAAAGAATAAGAAAATAACTGATGATAGTAGAAAGAAAAAGATTCAAGATAATCTGAATATTCCAGGTAATTACATAATTATTGGTAAATATGCTTAAAAGATGTGTCCAGAAAAGCCAGAGATAGGAGATAAAACCTGATGCATATAAATCCATACCAAAGGGATAAGCAATTAAATCTGTCCTTTTTAAAGAAAGTCTGTTTAAGAAAGAATACTTAATTCTCCAGAAACTCCACATTGATCCATAAGGTTCATCAGTGGAGAAAAAGCCGGGGATACAGGTAGTAAAATTAAAGAGTAGAGGATATGTCATCACAATGATAATCATCGGAAAAATGAGAAAGACTAAAATATTCTTTTTCAACTCTTTTTTCTCTCTTCTTTAATCATCTTCACAAACTTAATCCCTACTCCCAGAACTAATACCAGATAGGCAATATTGGCTAAATGTTCGGCAATTTTTTTCATTTCAAGAATTAATAAGAAAGCACAGAGAACTAATAAAAGCATAAAAAATAAGATACATTTATCAGAAAACGCTCTTGTTTTTATCCATAATAAACTCCACTTAAGCACGGGAGGAAGGTTTTCAAGAATCTCTGATTCTCTTTGTACATTTTTTTCTTCTCTCTTAAAAAGTATTGCCAGGGAAAGAAAAAGAAGAAAGACTTCTGCTAAGAATACTGCAAAGAAAAGAAAGATAAATAAATATGTGGGACTAACCGCAATGCGAAAGAAATTAAGCCTAGAAGTAAGCGCAATCAAAAGATAAAACGAACTCAAAGGGATAAAAATAACCAAATTATTAAAATAAGCCTGGCTGGCTTTTAATTTAACCCAATCTATCGCAATTTTTAAACTTCCCTGCCATAAGAAGAAAGAAAATATAAAAAAGATAATATTTAAGAAAAATAAAAGTCCATACTCTTTCTTATTCTTAATAATTAGAGAGTGTCTTAAACACACAACTATATTTTTATCTTCGGTTGCTCCCAAATAATTTCTCCATCTTAAATCTATGTTTGGTGGTGCCTGAGGAAAAAACTCTATTTTTAATAAATTATTTCCTTCCTGGCCTATTTCATAGGGAGCAAAATAATAACGTGTAACAATATCCTTTGCGCGCTTACTTGCCCTTAACTCCAATTTATTTCCATTTAGAAAAACCACTTCTCCATCAGTATTCTTATAATCGTATTTAAGTTTTAGGACAAAATCACTCTTTTGAGGAAAAGTAATGGTTTTAGAAAAAATCCGAGAGTTTAAGGTAAAAAGTTCTTTCTTTTCAATAACTTTCTTTTTTAAATTTGGAACCGCTAA
Organism: Candidatus Omnitrophota bacterium; assembly: GCA_023819625.1. Classification (GTDB taxonomy): domain Bacteria; phylum Omnitrophota; class Gorgyraeia; order Gygaellales; family Profunditerraquicolaceae; genus JAMWCK01. Next base: position 15,941 of record JAMWCK010000013.1, read on the forward strand.
AAAGAAAAAGGATAAAGAAAAGACAAAAGAAAAAACCAAGCCCGTAAAATAATTTATCTTTGACATCTTTGACATATTTGGAGGTCTCACCTCCGAAAAT
>JAMWCK010000129.1 GCA_023819625.1 Candidatus Omnitrophota bacterium
TTTTTAGGTTAACACCACCGGAGACCTCTAATTTGGGTATTGGGTAGTAAGTAGCAGGTAGTGAGTCTCTAATTCTAAGTGCCCTTTTAATCTCTTTGGTGTCCATATTATCTAACATGATAATATCTGGCTTCATCTTCAGTGCTTGCTTAAATTCCTCTATACTTTTTACCTCTACTTCTATCTTCATTCCTTTGGGTATCTTTCTTTCCCTGCGTTCTATAATCTTCTTAAAGCTGACATCTAAGAACTGAGGACTGACAACCTTAAAATGATTATCCTTGACCAGAACCATCTCATCTAAACGCATGCGATGATTATAACCCCCGCCAATCTTTACCGCATATTTCTCAAGTTTCCTTAATCCCGGAAGGGTTTTGCGCGTATCCATAATTTTAACTCTATAAGGCCTAACCGTATCCACATACCTTCTAGTTTTTGTGGCAATACCCGAAAGTAGGCTTAAAAAATTAAGCGCCACCCTTTCCGCGGTTAATATTCCTTGAGCACTCCCCTGAATCTCAGCAAGAATCTTCTGGCTTCTGATGAATTCTCCATCGTTAACCCTGGCCTTAAATACAACCTTTTTATCACATATCTTAAATACAAGCCTTGCTATATCTAGACCACAAACTACACAGTCCTGTTTTGCTAAAATGACGGCTTTTATCTGTTTATCCTTGGGTATAAATAACCGCGTGGTGATATCCCTTTTACCAATATCCTCTCTTAATGCCCGACGTAGGAAAGGAATAAGTTCTTTTTTATTGTAATCCATTTTTTATCTCTTTTAGTCTACTTAAAATATCGGTTAATTCTTTAAGTCGCATCTTTTCCTTTTCTACTACCTCAACAGGTGCCTTCTTTAAAAAGTCCTTATTTTTTAAATTTGCTTGCTTAAGCCTAATCTGCGATTCTGTCTCTTGGATGCGTGCGTTAAGTTTTAATCTTTCTTTTTCTATATCCACTATGCCCGCAAGGGGTATACTTAAATGTAAATCCTTTATAAGGCTTGAGATGCTAAATTTATTCTGTCGGAATCTTTCTTCAATATCAAGACTATTTAATCGGGCAAGATATTTTATCTCTTCTTTTAAGCTATCTATAAGCTGACGTATTTGACTATTATTGCTGGAAACTGATGCGCTAAGATACCTTCCAGTCGGAATCTCCAATTCACTACGGATATTCCTTATCTGGCTAATCAAGGTAAATACCAATTCCATTTTTTTTTCTAGTTCGATATCAATGATCTGTTCTTGAATGTGCGGCCAAGGGGCAAGCATAATCGATTTACCTTGATGGGGAAGCCTCTGCCAAATCTCTTCGCTAATAAAGGGCATAAAGGGATGCAGTATCTTTAAAAATTTTTCTAAGACTTTATACATAACGACCTGTATATTTCTGTATTCTGGGCTTTGTTTTCTGTTCTCTAATATCGGTTTAATTAGTTCAAGATACCAATCACAGAATTCATGCCAGAAAAAGCCATATAAGATATTCGCGGCCTCATTAAATCGATAATTATCCAACATTTTGTTTATTTGCCTTAAAGACGAATAAAATCTACTTAATATCCAACGGTTAATGACATCAAGTTTTTCTTTTTTAAAGAAAACACACAAGTCTACATTTATCTCTTTGGGCTCTAAGTGCATCAAAATAAATCTCGAGGCATTCCAAACTTTGTTAGAAAAGTTTCTTCCCTTATTAAATTTCTCTGCGGACAAAAAAACGTCCTGACCCTGGGAGGTTAAGGAAATCAAACTAAAACGGAGGGCATCGGCACCTAAATGTTCAATGATATCTAACGGGTCAATAATATTGCCCAAAGATTTGGACATCTTCTTTCCTTCAGTATCGCGTACTGTCCCGTGGATATACACATCCCTAAAAGGGATTTCGCCCATAAATTCTAATCCGGCCATAATCATCCGCGCCACCCAAAAGAAAATAATCTCTGAGGCAGTTACCAGAACCGAGGTAGGATAGAAGTATTTTAATTCCTCAGCAGGGACTCTCACCCCAGATACATCTTCATCTGTTAACCCGTAGGACTCTCCCTGAAACGGCCACCCAAAGGTAGCAAATGGCCAAAGCCAAGAGGAAAACCAGGTATCTAAAACATCTTCATCCTGATAAATATTTGTTGAGCCACATACAGAACATCTCTCTGGTTTTATTTTTGAAACAATAACCCCCTGGTTTTCTTTTGAATTTTGACAATCCCTACAATAATATACTGGCAAACGGTGTCCCCACCAGATCTGGCGAGAGATACACCAATCCTGGATATTTTCCATCCAGTGTAGATACACCTTCTCCCAGCGTTTTGGATAAAACCTTATCTTTTTTTTCTTCACCGCCTCAATTGCCGGCTTAGCCAAAGGCCTCATTTTCACAAACCATTGTTTAGATAGATATGGCTCAATAATCGTCTGACAGCGATAACAGTGACCAGCGGATAATTGATGCGGCTGGATTTTTTCTAAGAGGCCTTTATCTTTTAAGTCTTTCAAGATTGCCTGGCGCGCCTCGAATCTATCCATCCCCTTATAGGCGCCGGCATTTTCGTTCATTCTTCCATCAGGGGACATCACATTTATAAAATCTAAATGGTGTTTCTTACCAAGAAGATAATCATTCGGGTCATGTGCAGGTGTTACCTTCACTGCACCCGTGCCAAACCTCATATCTACTATCGGATCAGCAATAATCTTGATTTCCCGATTAACCAAAGGCAAAATTAAGGTTTTACCGATAAGTCTTTTGTAGCGCTTATCTTTGGGATTGACCGCAACTGCGGTATCACCTAACATTGTCTCTGGTCTAGTTGTAG
>JAMWCK010000130.1 GCA_023819625.1 Candidatus Omnitrophota bacterium
TCTGGGCAATATCCAATGGTGTTAAATCAAAGTATCCGCCTCTATCTAGGACAATGGCATTTTTTGGATTATTAAAATAAAAATATTCCAATTCTGGACCGACACAGTAGGTAAAACCCATCTTTTTTGCCCGGGCCAAGTTTTTCTTTAAGACATAACGCGGATCTCCTGCAAAGGGTCTACCGTTAGGTAGATAAATATCGCAAAACATCCGTGCCACTGGCTCTTTATCTTCCCAGGGCAAGATGGTAAAGGTTGTAGGGTCTGCTCGGGCAATCATATCCGACTCTTCAATCCGTGCGAACCCTTCAATGGATGAACCATCAAAACCCATACCTTCGCCTAAGGCGCGGGGTAATTCATCCGCGGTAATCGTAAAGCCCTTTAAGAAACCCAACACATCCGTAAACCACAACCTGATATACCTTACTTTATATTCTCTAACTAATTTCATTACCTCCTGCTGCCTTTTCGGTTTTATTCTTTTCATTCTTCCCCCTTCCTTAAAAATTCCTCTATTCTTAAGAAGGCCTCTTTTAAGTTCTCAAAACTTGAAGCATAAGATATACGCACATAATCATTAAAGTTTTCTCCAAAGGCATTCCCCGGCACAACCGCAACCTTTTGTTCTTTAAGTAATCGCTGGGCAAAATCTAAACCACTCAGTCCGGTTTTTTTAATTAAACTAAACACATAAAAAGCGCCGTTGGGTTTAATGTATTCAAGGTCTAAAGCATTTAATTTTTCCAACACAAATTCCCGTCGCCTTTTATACTCGCGCTTCATCTGGTCTACCGATGATCTACCAGAATGCAATGCCTCACAAGCAGCCATCTGAGAAGTAATGGAAACGCACATAATTGTATATTGATGAATCTTGGTCATTGCGGAAATTATCTCTTTTGGACCACAGGCAAAACCCACGCGCCAGCCAGTCATGGCGTAGGTCTTGGAAAAGCCATTTAAATAAAGCGTATTTTCTTTTGCCTGCGGAAGCGTAGGAAAAGGTGTATGTTCAAAATCATAAGTTAAATCACCGTATATCTCATCTGAAATACAGAGTATTTTGTGTTTTAATAAAATTTTATTAAGTGCAGATAATTCCTCTTTAGTATAAGAGATGCCCGTAGGATTATTAGGATAATTTAAAATTAGCGCCTTGGTTTTTTGATCAATTGATTTTTCAAGTCCTTGCGGTGTAAGTTTAAAGCCATCATCTTTTGTATCTATATATATAGGTATACCACCGGCTAATTCTGTGACCGGCCCATAAGAAACATAACTCGGACAAGGGATAAGGATTTTATCCCCGGGATTGATAATAGCGCGCATTGCCAAATCAAACGCCTCACTCACTCCGACTGTAATTAGTATTTCTTCATCCGCAGAATATTCCAAGTCGTATCTTGTCTTTAAATAACGGCTGATACCCAGTCTTAATTTATAAAGCCCTTTGTTAGAGGTATAAGAGGTAAAACCTTCTTCTAAAGAATATATTCCTGCCTCCCGTATCGGCCAGGGGGTCGTAAAATCCGGTTCGCCTACACCCAGCGATATCACGTCCTTCATCCCCAACACGAGGTCAAAGAACTGCCGGATTCCTGAAGGCTGTAGATTTTGGACTTTTTTAGATACTAGCATTTATTTTTTCCTTCTACGAAGCGAAACTTCGCACACTTCGCACAAAATTAATACGAAATCGCAATTCTCTTATTCTCCTCTTTATGTTTTAATATTACCCCATCCTCCTTATATTTCTTAAGCAAAAAATGTGTCACTGTCCCTTTTACCGCGGCCAATGGCGCTAATTTTTCCGAAACGAAACTGGCTACGGTATGCAGATCCTTACCTTCTACAATAAGTAAGAGATCATAGGTTCCGGAAACAAGATAGCAGCTTGAAACCTCAGGAAATGAATATATACGCTGCGCAATCCGATCAAAACCCACATCCTTTTCGGGAGTGATATTTACTTCAATTAAGGCGCGTACACTTTTATGTGTATCCTTGACTAATTCTTTGTTAATCACTGTCTTATACTTTAAGATTACACCATCTCTTTCGTATTTTTTAATTATCTTCTTTATCTCCTCTGGCTTTCTTTTTAGCATCTTGGCAATATCTTCCGCACTTGTGCGCGCATCCCTTTCTAAAATCTCAAGTATCTCATCCATTTCCTTGCTCCTTTCATTAGTTAATTTAAATATAGCAAATCTTTGGCCCTTGGCGCTTATGTTCTGAGCGCCTAATCATTTCTTCTACTTTGTTTACCTTATCTGTTGGCAAAACTTGTTTTCTTTTCTTCTCTCTACATTCTAATATATTATCCAATTCAGGATAGATTATCCCCATCTCCCCTTCATCGGTTTGATGCGGCCAAAGACCAGCCGTGGGTGATTTATCAATTATTCTCTGAGGAATACCTAATTCTTTGGCTAATTCTCTTACCTGTTTCTTTAATAAATCTGCAAGGGGTAAAATATCAGCTGCCCCATCACCGTACTTGGTAAAATATCCTACCATGCGTTCGGATTTATTTGCTGTGCCACAGACTAAATAATTTAGCTTGTTGGCAAAATAATATAAAATCAGCATCCTTAAACGGGACTTAAGATTTCCTAAGACAATCTTTCTGGCCTTAGGTAAAATTTTTATAAGATTATCATACAGCCCAGATAAATCAATGGTGCGCGTATTTACCCTTAAAGTCTTTGCCACCAATTTTGCATCTTTTAAGTCATTTTCTTCACTGTGACAGGGTAAAATCAAGGCCAAGAATCTATCTCTACCTACTGCCTCTTTACAAAGACTGGCGACCACACTTGAATCAA
>JAMWCK010000131.1 GCA_023819625.1 Candidatus Omnitrophota bacterium
GCTTTGGCCATAGAGGTAAGAGAGAATAATAAAGAGCTAAGAGATTTATTATCTTGTCTAAATGGTTTTGATAAAAATGAAATTATACTCAACCATAAAGTGCCCTAAATGTGGTTTTGAAAAAGAAGAAAAGATGTTGAGAGATTCTTGCTTGCCATTTTATATATGCACAAATTGTAAGACGATTCTAAAACCCAAAGAGGGCGAATGCTGCGTATTCTGTTCTTATGGTACAGTAAAATGTCCAGCTAAGCAAAAGAAATATGAAAAATAAAGTATATTTAGTCGGCGCAGGCCCCGGAAAGCCTGATTTAATAACTGTAAGAGGATTAAATATCCTTAAAGAGGCAGATGTCGTTATTTATGATTACCTTGTGGATAGAAGGCTTTTAAAAGAGGCAAAAGAAGGTGCAGAATTAATCTGCTGTGATAAGCTGGGTAAAAGATATTCCGACGGATTTTTGATTCATCAAGAAAAGATAAATGATCTTATAGTTAAGAAAGCTAAAGAGGGTAAAAAAGTAGTCAGACTAAAAAATGGAGATTCCTCCATCTTTAGCCGATTATCTCAAGAGTTGGATATTTTAGTTAAGAATAAAATAGAATTTGAGATTGTTCCTGGAGTTACTGCTGCTAGTGGTGCCTCTTGCTTTAGTGGTATTCCTTTAACCGACCGTAGATTTGCCTCAAGTTGTATTTTTGTTACCGGGCACGAAGATCCGACAAAGATAAAAAGTTCTCTTGATTGGAATAAAATTTCTGGCTGTGGCACAATAGTTTTATATATGGCGGTTGAGAATTTAGAAACGATAGTTTCCAAGTTGCTTGAGGCTGGAAAAGATAAGGATACGCCGGTAGCGATAATTCAAGATGTAAGCTTAATAACGCAAAAGAGCTTAACCGGAACCCTAAAGGATATTGTGAGAAAGGCGAAGTTAGCTAAGATAAGTCCACCCACAATAGTGATTATCGGAGAATTGGCAAGGCGGGAAAACAAATTTAACTGGTTTAAGAAAAATAAGAGGATTTTGTTTACTGGACTGTCGCAAGAAAGATTTTTTATAAGAGGCAATTATTTTCATCTTCCTTTAATTAAGATTGAACCGCTGAACGATTATCGAGAATTTGATAAGTTTCTAAAGAATATCAAGAATTTTGATTGGATAGTATTTGCCTCAAGATACGGCGTGGAGTACTTTTTTAAAAGATTAAGAATGATAAATTCTGATTCAAGGGTACTTGCTAATATAAAGATTGCTGCTATCGGTAATTCTACAAAAAATAGGCTTTTAGATTTTGGGATCTTAGCAGATTTAGTGCCTAAAAAGGAATCGTCAGAAGGATTGATAGCGGAATTTAAAAAAATAGATATAAAAGATAAAAAAGTATTTTTACCGCGTTCAGATATTTCTGACAAGGGCTTAAGCAAGGCACTTAAGGAATTGGGTGCTAAAGTAACTACAAGTTTTGCCTATAGAAATGTAATGCCCAAGGATTTACCAGATTTGGACTTAAGTAATTTTGATGAAATTATGTTCACTAGCCCTTCGGGGGTGAGGAATTTTAAGAAAAGATATAAAAAGGTTCCCAGGAAGATCAAAATTCGCCATATTGGGAATATAACTTTAAAGGAAATAAAAAGATGCAGGTTACAAGGTTAAGGAGATTAAGGCAAAATGCCAAGTTAAGGGACTGGATAAGCCAAACCAGACTTAGTCCTAAGGATATTATTTTGCCATATTTTGTCGTTGAAGGGAAAAATATAAAGAAAGAAATAAAATCTATGCCCGGCGTATATCATTTTTCAATTGATAAATTACTTAAAGATATATTAGAGGCAAAGGAAATAAAAGCCATCCTCTTATTTGGCATCCCTAAAGTCAAGGATGAAAGAGGAAGCCAGGCATATCACGACGAGAGTATTGTGCAAAAGGCGATAAAAATAATAAAGAGAGAATTCAAAGAGCTGATTGTAATTACAGATGTATGTCTATGCGGATATACAACTTCTGGCCATTGCGGAATAGTTAAAGATAAAAAAATAGTTAATGATGAAACACTAAGTGTATTAGCGAAGATTGCGCTTTCCCATGCCCAGGCAGGAGCGGATTTTGTTGCGCCTTCAGCAATGATGGATGGTCAGGTTAGAGCAATAAGAGAGATACTTGATAAGAACGGCTTTTTTGATACAGGTATCTTGGCTTATTCAGTAAAATATGCTTCCAGTTTTTACGGACCATTTAGGGAAGCTTTGGGTTCCGCTCCGCAATTTGGCGACAGAAAAACCTATCAGATGGATTTTAGAAATTCTGATGAGGCATTGAGAGAAATCGAAGAAGACATTAAAGAGGGGGCGGATATCGTGATGGTCAAGCCAGCCTTAGCCTATTTAGATATTATCCGTCGGGCAAAAGACAGGTTTAATGTGCCTATTGCCGCCTATAATGTAAGCGGCGAATATGCCTTAGTAAAATTTGGCGCCAAAGAAGGCATAGTTGATGAGAAAAGTATTATTTTAGAAATACTTACCAGTATAAAGAGAGCAGGGGCAGATTTGATTATTACCTATCATGCAAGGGAAGTAGTTGGTTGGTTGAGGGCAAGATAATATGTTTCTCGCAGAAATTGGATACCGGATATTAAAAGAATTTGTTTCGTTAGTGTTTATGGTTTTTCCTTACTTTATTTTAGGAAGTACCTTTGGTGCGTTCCTCGAAAAGTATGTTAAGCCGAATTTTGTCTTTAGATATTTAAATAAAGGATTCATTTCTATAGTTAATGCTAGCATTTTAGGAGCAGTCCTACCTGGCTGTGCCTGCGCTAC
>JAMWCK010000132.1 GCA_023819625.1 Candidatus Omnitrophota bacterium
CAGGGGAAAGATTTGGCTAAACAGCGAAAGAGGCAAAGGCACAAGTTTTTATTTTACCTTACCCGCGGCCAAGAAAAGAGGTGAGAGATATGGCTAAACGTAAACGCATTTTAGTAATTGACGATGATTATCTAGTCATTAGGTCTGTAGAGAGATACCTGAAGTCTTATGGATATAATGTAGAGGCAGTACAATCTGGCAAAGAGGCCCTGGAAAAAGCGGAAAAATCAGACTTTGATCTGATAATCTCTGATATTAGAATGCCACAGATGGATGGAATTGAGACTTTGAAAAGAATCAGAGAATCAAGTCTGCGGTACAATAAAGAGAAAACACCCATAATTATTATCACTGGTTATGCAGGAGGAGATGAGGTTTATAAAAAAGCTGGGGAGCTAGGAATTGTTGAATGTATTTATAAGCCTTTTGAACTCGATGAATTTATGAAAGTAATTAGAGAAACTCTTGAATTACCACCTAGATACAAAAGAATTTATCCCCGCGCCGAGATTGGTTTTCCTGTAGAGGTAATAGTTAAAGACCCACAAGCTGTAATTACTAAAAAGATAAGTGGTAAGACTGTAGATTTAAGTGAGGATGGTATAGGACTTATTCTGGAGAGTTTATTACCCACATTCTCTGTGGTCAATCTAACCATAAATCCTTCACCTCGATATAACCCCTTTCAAGTTGAAGCAGTAATTCTCTGGTCTAAACCTATTTTTAAAGATGGTTGTTTTCGCTGTGGCCTGCATTTCTTAAAGATAGAAAGCCACCATCTTATTACTTTAAGGGAAATCCTTTCTGATTATAAACTCTTAGATGAACAGTTTATCTTATTAACTAAAGAGATGGAAAAATTCCTTCAAGAGGTAAAGGAAGATTTTGATGAATTTGATAGATTAAATAAAGATGAACAAATACAGATTGAGTTTATCCAAACGACTAAAAAAGAAATCTTTGCTAAATTAGATGATTATTTTGCTAAGACCTGGCAAATCGTAAAAGATTTTGAGCGGGATAAATATATTGTCCATCAGAATTATTACCAGCAGAAACTCCATCCTTTACTTGAAGAACCAATAGAAATTAATAGGCATATTTATAGAAAACCATTGGGTTACCCTGGCGACTACATAATGATGAACTATATCTATGATTATAACGGTAATCACAATTATTTAGGAAATTCATCATATGAAAAAGTTATCAATAATTATACCTGTAATATCCCTATTTCCTGCTCTAACATTAAGCGTAAAGAATTCTTGAAGGAGAAAATTATAGAGACCTTAAGTAGAAAAGATAAGGTGGAAATCTTAAGTATAGGCAGTGGTCCGGCTCGAGAATTGGTTGAGTTATTGAAGGAAAAAAGGATTAATAAGGCACTATCATTTAAATGTCTAGATTTTGAAAAGAGGGCCTTGGATTATGTGGCTACTGAGATAAATAAAATAGAGGATGAAAAGAGACGATTTCTTTCCATCGAATATATTTGTAGAGATATAACCTGTATTATAAGAGATAAAAAGTTAAAAGAAAAGTTGGAGGGCCAAGATTTAATTTATGCATTTGGGATTTTTGATTATCTGAGCGAACGCATGGCTGCAAGGTTAACTAAGGAACTATATCAATTATTAGATAAAGGTGGCAGGTTAATTATCTGCAACGCGTCCTTAGAGAATAGTAGTCATAGGGCATATTATGAGTTGCTTGGTGAGTGGAATATGGTGCATAGGACTAAAGAAGAAATGTTGCACTGGACAGAAAGTATCGAAGATATTCGGCGTGTAAGATTCGACGAGGTAACTGACAGAACTAATTATTTATTTTTAGTTATCGAAAAATCATGAATTATTTTAATCATTTTACATTTTCATCATTAATTACAGCAATTGCTACTTTTATCTTAGGATTATTTGTATTATTTAAAGGAAGATGGAGAAAATCACTTTATGTAATTTTTGCTTTCTACTCTTTTAGTATCTCGTGGTGGAGTCTTTGTGTAACAAGATTTAATCCGAATTTCCAAGATCCTTATTTAATCTGGGGTCGCCTACTACATCTTGGAGCAATTTTAATCCCCGCTTTTTTTATTCATTTTGTTTTTAAATTTTTAGAAGAAAAGAATAGAGAGGTTATTTTTCTATGTTATTTTATAGCGGGGATATTTTTAGGGTTTAATTTCTTTACACGATTATTTATAAAAGGGATTACTAATAAAACCTTCTATAGTTATCCAACCCCAAGTATTATTTACCCATTTTACTTTGCATTCTTTGTCATTTGTGTATTTTTCGGTCTATATAAATTATTCAGGGCATCTCTGACTATGACTGGGACCAGAAGAAATCAAATAAAATATTTGCTTTGGTCTTCATTGTTTGGTTACACTGGTGGATTTAAAAACTTTATGATTCTCGTGGGCTTAGAGGTTTTCCCTATTTATCCTTATGGAACTTACGCGATACCAATTTATGTTTTGGTTGTTACCATCGCCATCACCCGTTATAAACTTATGGATATCGATCTCGGCCGAGGGTATGCCCTAAGTTATCTCTTTTATGGAGTAGTAAATTTATTAGTATTTCTACCTCTTATTTTATTTTTGAGACATTCATTATGGGGATTCTTTATTACAGTCTTTTTAGCTATTCTCGTTGCCCCATATTTCCATCGTCACTTAATAAAATTTTCCCAACGTATCTTTTTGGGGAAGAATTATCGTATTTGGCAAAAGCTGAAAGGTTTTTGGGAAGAGCCGAGGGTAGTTTATACCTCTGGACAGTTAGCTGAGGTCTTGGGTGAGATTCCTGTAG
>JAMWCK010000133.1 GCA_023819625.1 Candidatus Omnitrophota bacterium
CGCCCTTAAAACCTACAAAATCCCTAAAGATAAGGTGTGCTATTTCATGGGGAAGAAGCGACTCTAGGAATCCCTTGCTCCAGAGAAAACTGATTATCTGCTTATTTTTATAGTCTGCCATACCATACGACCATTGAGGTTGTTGTGTTGCCTGCAAAAATGATGTGTGGTCTGGATAGATATAAATCTTTACCCGCTTATCCCATAACCAAAACTCTGAATATCGCGGATAACCCAATTCCGAGGCTATTCTTTGGTAATAAACCTCTGCCTTATTTAATACCTCTTGAGCAAATTTTTTATCCTGGGTAAAATAAACTAAGAAGTGTTCACCTTTCAACTCCTGCCACTCTTGAGTAAAAGTAACAGCGGTACACATACATATAAAAATTAATATGATAATTTTTTTAATCTGTGGTTTAATTGGCATAATCATATTTTTACCTTGCCATAACATTAATTTCAAATATCGGCAATAACATTGCGATAACAATAAATCCTACCACCAAACCCATTCCTAAAATCATTAATGGCTCAAGGAGACTTGACATTATTCTCATTGCCTCATCAGTATCTCGTTCATAGCTACTGGCCACCTCTGCCAATGCCTCGTCGAGTTTACCTGACTCCTCGCCTACACTTATAAGATTACTCATAAAAAGCGGAAAAATTTTAGAATTCTTAAGACTCCTACCAAAAGAACCACCCTGTGTTAACTCTTTGTAACTTTGCCTTAACCTGTTCTTGATAACCTCGTTTTCTAATACCGGTATAGCAATATCAATTGCCTTTATTATGGGGATACCATTTTTTATAAGCAACTCTAATGTTCGACTAAAGCGGGCAAGTTCTGCCTTGAGCATAAGATCTCCTAATATGGGAAGGCGTAATTTAATGATACTTAAGGAGAGTTTTCCTGTTTTTGTTTTTAGATGTCGTCTTATCACTAAAATAATAATGGCTAAAATTAAGATTATCCACAACCCTGCTGCACGCAAGCAGTGGCTAATGGAAATTAAAATCCGCGTAGGTAAAGGTAACTCTTGCCCCATAAATATCCTCATTAACCGCGGTATTACAAAGGTAAGCATAAAAACTACTGTGGCTAACCCCACAATTGCCATAAGAATAGGGTATGCCAGGCTCATACGAAAACGGCTGAGCAATTCCTCTTGTTTCATCCGATAATCCGCAATCCTTAAAAGCGCTTCGGGTAAATTACCGGTGTCTTCTCCGGTGCGGATCATTGCGATATAAAGAGGAGAAAATATCTCAGGGTATTTAGCCAGAGCAGAAGAAAATGCGGCTCCTTCTTTTACTTCATTATGGATATTCTGAAGAATATATTTTAGATAGGGATTTTCCGATTGTTCTCTAATTATATTAATTGCATTTAGTATCGGCACTCCTGACCTTAAAAGACTAGCTAATTGCCGGCTAAAAATAGTTATCTGACGCGACTTTATCTTGCCATACAATTTACGCCGAGAAGGGGGATACGATGTTTTAGAGGTAGGAATAAATTCCTCTACGTGCACTGGAAGATAACCCATCAAGCTAATCTTCTCAACTGCCTCCTTTTCACTACCTGCCTCAATTGTCCCCTCTAATATATCTTGCGGCCCCCTTTTTGCGCGGTATTTGTATATCATGTTAATTCCCTCTCCACATATTTGTTTAACCGGGTTCTCTCCGCACCCGTAATATCCAAAAAACAGACAGCGATATTATATTTTTTTTCTTCTTCTATTTCATCTATACGAACTACTCTCGCTAAACATTCTATATTTTCTTTCCCATCGGGTAATTCCAGGTTTAGCTCTAAAATAGAACCTATAGGTAATGGTTCATTTGTATAAAAGGCCAAACCGCCGGCAGAGATATCTTTAGTAACCGTTAATTGTTCCGGACCTAAGCCGCGTTTTAACAAATCCTCCTTTGATTTTATGAGCTTATAAGTTAAATTAATCTTTGTATTTAAGCGGGAATAAAGTCTTCGCTCTTTATCTAAGGAAGAAATGGTATCATTTGCTAAGGGTGAAGAAAAAAGAGATGTTTTTGTCTCTTGAACTTTTGTGTGCTCCTCTTGAGGAGTTACCTTCATTACCTCCTCAGGGGTGGTCAATCCAGAAATTACCTTCTGCCAACCATCCTGACGCAAGGTCCGCATCCCCTGGGAAACCGCTATTTTTTTTATCTGGTCAGAAGGAATCTTCTTTACAATTAAATCCTTGATTACCTGATCCACCAGGAGAATTTCATATATGGCTGTCCTGCCAAAGAAGCCGGTAAAATTACAGTGAGGACAACCCTTGCCTCTGAATATCTTAACCTCATCTATTGTTACCTCTAAGTCTCTGGCAATTAAATCCTTCAGTTCTGACGGCGAGGTTTTATCTTCGAATTTACATTCCGGACAAATTATTCTAATCAAACGTTGGGCAATAAAAGCCTCTACAGAAGAGGCTAAAAGATACGGCTCAACCCCAATATCCAGCAATCTGGTGATACCACTAGCAGCATCGTTAGTATGAAGCGTAGAAAACACCAGATGACCAGTCAAAGCCACACGGATAGCAATCTCCGCGGTCTCCAAATCTCTTACCTCCCCTACCATTATTACATCGGGGTCATGTCTTAAGATACTGCGCAGACCCCGGGCAAAATCTAAACCAATTTCAGGTTTAACCTGTATCTGGGTAATACCAGGCATTTCGTATTCAATAGGGTCTTCCAAAGTAATAATCTTGCGGTCTTTAGTATTAATTCTACTTAAACAGGCATATAAAGTAGTAGTCTTTCCACTACCCGTCGGTC
>JAMWCK010000014.1 GCA_023819625.1 Candidatus Omnitrophota bacterium
TAACGTATCTAGGGGGACGTTTCCCGATTCTATAACTCTTTGAGAAAGAAAGAGATATAAGGAGGCATTTCTATTTTTCCATCCCCCGTCTTACAACCCTAGCCACTTCCCCATCTAAATAGGATGGCGTAACTTATCCAGAATAGAAACCGTTCTCTTTTAAAACCTTGGTAGTATACCAACTTTAAAGTAAATCATTTTATTTAATTCAAGTTAGATTTATTTTATCTTATCAGCTCCAGCAATTCGTGATATAAAAAATCTTGCGGAATCTCTAATAAAGTATTTCTAAATTTATTTTTTATCCTTGACAATACAACTAAATAGTTGTATACTTTAGTTGGGTATAAAAGGATATAAGTGGCTAATTATACTTGTTTCTACTTTACTACTGAATCAAGAAAGTCGCCAGTTGAGGAATTTATAGATTCGTTAGATTATTCAACCCAGAGAAAGTTCTTTTTCAAAAAAGGGCTATTAGAAGAATTTGGCCATAAACTACCTTACCCACACGCTAAATATATTGACGATGATATTTATATGAATTAAGGTTTGAAGGCAAAGAGGGCAGCGTGAGGGTGTTATACTTTTTCTATCACAAGAACAAAATTATCTTTACTAATGGTTTTATCAAGAAATCAAACCGAACTCCGCAAAGAGAAAAGAGCTTAGCTATTGAGAGAAGAAAATTATTTCTAAATAAAAGAGGTGATTAAGATGAGACAGGTAGATAAGCACTTAGAAGACAAACTAAAAGACCCCTATTTTAAAGAGCTCTACGAGTTGGAGGAGCAGAAATTAGATATTGTCAAACGCATTATTGATTATCGCATAAAACACAATCTCACTCAAGGTCAGTTAGCCAAAAAGGTAGGCGTAACCCAACAACATATATCCAAGATTGAAAACGGAGAATTTAGTAATATTGCCACTCTTGAGAAGATCCTTTTGTTTATTGGTTTTAAGGTAAGAATTGAGGTTGTCCCCTTGCACAAAAGAATCAAAGAGCAAATTCTAAAGGCACGCTCGCTAAGAATTCATCCTCAAATGGCTTAAGCTCTATTAGAGCAGTTCTATAATCTTTGACAAAGGGGAGCCATATCTGCGGGGACGTTTCTCTCTTTTTTAAAATAAGGTAGTTATAACTGATTGTGTTATAAGAAGTAATGGGAAGGAGAAACGTCCCCTCAAACTATTTAAGAGAAAATAGGACATTTCTATTTTGCTAAAAAGCGGACATTTTTAATTTGCTTTTACATATTGCAATTTTTTTTTGACTTGTTATAATTTTTTGATAGAATTTAATATGAAATATTCGTTTGTTCTTTTCGACAAAGTAAGATGGATACATCAACAAAGACAGGATCGAATAAAAAATCTGAAAGCAAAAAAAGAGCTTCTTTTTCTATTCATCTGACTGCAGATTTTTATTCGCCCGCTTATTTTGTTGAAGACGAAGATGAGCTAGAAAAGATTCTTTTTGAGGCTGCACACCAATCTAATAGCACGCCCTTAAAGGTTGCCATCCATAAATTTCCTGTGCAAGGAATAACCGGTGTTATTCTTCTTGCCGAATCCCACATTTCATTACATACGTGGCCTGAAGATGGATATATGGCAGTGGATGTTTTTACTTGTGGGAAGGATGCCCAGCCTATTAAAGCCTTAGAATACTTAAAAAACATTTTTTGTCCAAAGAAGGTTAAGGTTCGGCACATACGCAGAGGTACTTTCTTATGAGCAAAAAAATAACTTTGGATTCGCGTGAGTGGTTTTTTGAGACGCCGCTTCCAGGAGTAAGGCGTTGTAAATTTGATGCGTTTAAAATCGAGAAGGAGATTTACAAGGGGAAAACAAAATTTCAAAATATACATATTTTTAAAAGTCCGGGATTTGGCAGAATGCTTGCCCTGGATAATATAATTCAGCTTTCAGAAAGTGATGAATTTATCTATCACGAAGTTATTACTCATATTCCATTATTAAGTCACCCTTCTCCCCAGCGTCTTTTAGTTATCGGCGGAGGTGATGGAGGGGTTATTAGAGAGGCAATAAAGCATCCATTGAAAGAAATCTATCAGGTGGAAATTGATTCTCAAGTCGTTAAGTTATGTAAAAAATTTCTTCCTTTTGTTTCCGATGGAGCATTTTCTGATAAACGTTTAAGACTTCATTTTGAAGACGGAAGGGTTTTTATTAATCGCTATGATAATTTCTTTGATGTAATTATTGTTGATTCCACAGATCCGGTTGGACCGGGGAGAGCACTTTTTAGGAGCGAGTTTTACAAATCGGTTTATAAGGCACTTACGCCGGAAGGGATTGCCGTATTTCAGATGGGCGCCTTTATCGATTTTGATTTTATTTTACGCCCTTTTATTAATATTATTAAACGTTTTTTTAGATATGTGCAGCCAATTAGACTCTGTATGCCTTCCTATAGTTGTGGTTCTGAGTATTGTTTTGTCCTCGCCTCAAAGAAATTAAATCCTCGCGCGCTTTCCGTAAATACTATTGCCAGAAGATTGAGTGATAGGTTAGGCAGAAAGTCAAAGACGCTAAGATATTATACCCCCTGCCTCCATTTGGCAAGTATGTGCATTCCTAAATTCTGGCAACCCTGATTATGAGTAACCCCAAAAAGATAACAGTTTTAGGTCATGGCAAAATTGCACAGGCATTAGATTATTTTCTTAACGGCCGTTTTAAGGTTACTTTAACAGAAGACTTACAAAAACCAAAAGATTCCTCCCTTATTTTAGGGGCATTAGCGGGTTCGGTAGGAGAAAATTGTCTTAAAGTAGCACTTAGATACCGCAAAGACCTGATTGATATTTCCGATATTGACCCGCCATTTTATATTAAACACAAAAAGGATATTTATGGTTCTAATATCACGGTAATTGCGGAGTGCGGTTTCTCTCCGGGGCTGGTTAATTTTATCTTAGGATGGGAGCTTTCGCAGACGGAGCACATCTTAGCAATAGAAATAATTGCCGGTTCCCTTTCTCCTAAAAAAGGATACTTTCCCTTCCTGTGGTGTTTTGAAGATTTTGTTTTTTGCCATAACCTTAAGTCACGGCAGTTAATTGAAGGCAAAGAGGTTGAAGTTAGTCCCTTTTCTGGATTACGTCGGGAAAGATTTTTCGGTATAGAAGCAGAGACTTATTTTTTCCCCAGCGGATTTGAATATTTGATGAAAAGAAAGGGACTGCGCAATTTTACCTATCGCGTGGCAAGACCGGTTGGCTTTTCCGACTTCTTTAAAAGGTTAAAGGAAAATTCCTTCTTTTCTAAAGAGAATATAAATTTAACTAAAAGGATAGTTGAGTCAAATCAAGAAGATAATATAAGCTTTGCAATTATAAATTTATACAATAATCATAAGAAAAAAACATCATGGTTATTAAAGAGTTTTTCCCGAGGAAAAGAGAGATTAAATTCTATGCAAAAGATTACCTCTGCGCTTCCTGTTATTTTAACCGAAATGCTTTTAGGAAGAGAATTTTTTAAGAGAGGGTTATTTTTCTGCGATGAGATTGGGGGGCAGGATGTTATATTTAGATATGTAATGGATAAAATAAAAAATTATAAAATAGAGATAAAAAGATATGGTTAGATTTTCATTTTTATCGGATAAAGTAATGATAAAAAAATCCCACCTGCACCGTAAAGGTATTTTTGCGAAAAAGAAAATAAAAAAGGGCGAGGTGATTGCGGTTTGGGGTGGATATGTTATTACGCACAAGGAGTTTAAGAGATTGTCGCGCTATAAGTTTAAGAATATCGTCCATTATGCTACGAAAATTGCCGATGGATTCTATATTATCTCTAGTAAAAATGGCAGACTTGAAGATGATGATTTTTTTAATCACAGTTGTTCTCCAAATACAGGTATCAAAGGGCAGGTTATGATGGTAGCAATGAGAAATATTAATGCGGGCGAGGAGATCACTTATGATTACGCCATGACCGATGCGGGTTTTCCTTATTCTTTTGAGTGTAAATGTGGCTCACCCGAATGTCGTGGTAGGGTGACCAGTGACGACTGGAAAGATAGACGTCTTCAGAAAAAATACAAAGGATATTTTTCCTGGTATATTCAGGAGAAAATAGATGCCATTCAAAAATTCAAATAAAAATAAAGGAAGACACTTTTTAGTTAATCGGGAGGTGTGCGATTATTATTTTCAAAAATGTTATTGCAAAATCTAAGTTTATTTTTGGGTTAGGGATTTTTTTGTTCTTTAATCTTTCGGGTTGTTATCCGCAGGCGCCTAAAAAAATTGTGGTCTCCGAGGGGTATAGCTGGGATTTTCAGGAGGTAAAAGAGGGAAGTGTATTAAAACATATCTTTATTTTGAAAAATGCCTCAGGTAAAATCTTAAATATAAAGGGTATAGATACCTCCTGCGGTTGCACGGTCTCTGAGGTTGCCAAAAGGAGTCTTTCCCCAGGCGAGGAGACCAAGTTAGAAGTTACTTTTAATACCAAAGGTTATTCTGGTCTGACACAACAGTTCATTTATGTCCACACAGATGACCTTGACAATCCGGTGGTTAGGTATATAATAAAGGCCAAGGTAATAAAACATAACTAACCATTAAAGCGGAGGAATGATATGTTTTGGCTCAAGATTAGAATGTGGTTGTTAATCGTAGTTCTTTTTGCCATCATCTACGCGGTTATTGCAATAGTTGCAGCATCAATGGGAATCAGCAACTTTTATTTTTATCTTATTGTGTCGCTGGTAATGATGCTTATCCAATATATGCTTGGTCCGAAATTAGTTGAATGGACAATGCGGGTAAGATATGTGACTAAAGAAGAATATCCGCGTTTATTTAAGATGGTTGAGGAGCTAAGTATGCGGGCGAAAATTCCCACCCCAAGGGTCGGCATTGCCCGGATATCAATTCCTAATGCCTTTGCCTTTGGTCGCACTATCAAGGATGGACGAGTCTGCATTACGGAAGGAATCTTAAGGTTATTAAATGAGGAGGAGTTAAGGGCAGTCTTGGGGCATGAATTAAGCCACTTAAAAAATCGCGATGTTCTAACTATCACCCTTCTTTCGGTTATTCCCATGATTCTTTACCGTATTGCCTGGTCTACGATGTATACCCGCCGGCGTGATAATCGCGGTAGTAGTGCACTCGTGGGATTGATGGCCTTTATTTTTTATTTTATCACTAATTTGTTAGTGCTTTATGCCTCGCGGATCAGAGAATACTTTGCCGACAGAGGTTCGGTGCTTCTAGGAAATCATCCGTCTTGGCTTGCCTCAAGTTTATATAAGTTAGTTTATGGCTCGGCGCGTATGGATAAAGATGCATTGAAAGAGGTGGAGGGGTTAAAGGCATTTTTTGTTAATGACCCCTCTTGTGCCCTTAATGAAATTCGGGATTTAAGGTCACTTGACCTTGATAAAAATGGCACTATTGATGCAGCGGAATTAGCGGCTTTAAGCAACAAACAGGTAAAGTTGAGTTTTGCCGATAAGCTATTAGAGGTTTTAAGTACCCATCCGAATATGCTCAAGCGCATCCAGCGTCTCTCCCAATATCAGAATTAAAGGCCTTTTCTTAATTTACACCCTTTTCGTTTCTTAATTGACACTGGTTAAATTATACTATATAATGATAACACTATGGAATTAAATGAGATTTTAAGACAAAGAAGAGAGAGTTTATCTTCTCTGCGCGCGAAAGGTATATCTTTATATACCGCAAAAGTGCCGACGCATATTTTTATTAAAGAGGCGCGGGATAGATTTCAGGAGGGGCGTAAGGCAAGTCTCTGCGGTAGGGTGATGGCCAAGCGCCTACACGGCAAAGCTGCATTTTTGGATTTGCGGGATTCAACAGGTAAACTACAGGCATATTTTAAGGCCGATATCCTTGGCGAACAGAACTGGGCAATCTTCCAAGAGGTGGACATTGCCGATATTTTGGCTGTAGGCGGGGAGCTCTTTAAGACCCATACTGGAGAGCTAAGTATAAAAGTAGAGGAATTCGTGATTTTAACCAAGAGTCTACAGCCCTTGCCTGAGAAATGGCACGGCTTAAAGGATACAGACCTACGCTACCGTAAGCGGTATCTGGATTTAATTGTTAATGAAGAGCTAAGAAGGGTATTTAAGCAACGCACGCAGATTATTCAGGCGATAAGGAAGTTTCTTGATAACCGCGGATTTCAAGAGGTAGAGACGCCAATGCTGCATCCCATTCCTGGTGGGGCCGCAGGGCGGCCATTTAAGACCACACATAATGAATACAAGCTGGATTTGTATTTAAGGATCGCTCCCGAATTGTATCTGAAGCGACTTTTAGTCGGTGGGTTAGATAGGGTTTATGAGCTTAATCGCAGTTTTCGCAATGAAGGCATATCGCGCGTGCATAATCCTGAGTTTACCATGCTTGAGGTATATTGTGCTTATGCAGATTATGAAGATATGATGCAATTGGTTCAGGACTTAATTATTAATGTCGCCAAAAAGGTCTTAGGCAGAACCGATTTTACTTATCAGGGTAAAACCATAGACTTAAATCCACCCTGGCAGAGGCGTTCTTTTGAAAATTTAGTCAAAGAAAAATTTGGGATTTTACCCGAAGATCAAGCAGAGACGATGTTAAAGAAATTAAAAGAAAAAGGCTTTGCCCGGGAGGCGACAAAACTTACCCGTTCCCAGGTGGCTAAGGTTATTGAGGAAGTTTTAGAAGCAGAGATGGACACAAGGCCTACCTTTGTCACTGATTATTTTACTGACCTCTGCCCCCTGGCAAAAGCCAAAAAGGATAATCCCTTAATCTCTGAGAGATTCGAATTATACATTGCAGGTTTAGAGATTGCCAATGCCTATTCCGAGTTAAATGACCCCCTGGAGCAGGAAGAACGTTTTAGAAAAGAGCTTAAAGAGTTACAAGATGATAAAAGGCTGCTGGATGAGGACTATATTTTAGCCCTTGAGCACGGTATGCCACCCGCCGGGGGATTAGGCGTGGGTATAGACAGACTGGTGATGCTTTTGACTGATCAACCGTCAATCAGGGATGTGATTTTATTTCCGCTCTTGCGACCCGAGCCGTCTCTTATTAAAAAGACAGGACAAGAATGAGAGGGAAGGTTTAAGTGAAGACAGAGCTATTTATCAGCTGGCGATATTTAGCCACAAAGAGAAAAGAGAAATTTATTTCTTTGATTAGTATTATTTCTATCTTTGGTGTGGCCATTGGCGTGGCGGCTTTAATTGTGGTGATCGCAGTGATGACAGGTTTTGATAGGGATTTAAGGGATAAGATTGTTGGTAATTATGCGCACATTAGCGTTTACCGTTACCCTGTAATGGATAATGATACCTATAGAGATATCACAAAAAAAATTTCTTCTTTTCCTCACGTGGTAGCGCAGAGTCCTTATGTGCAGGGTCAGGTTTTAATCAAAGAGGAGAATCGCTTCTTTGCGGTAGGGTTAAAGGGTATAGACCCCCTTCAGGAAGAGCGGGTTACGAAAATAAAACAATACATTGTCAAAGGAGACATCAGAAATTTAGATAAGACAGGTGTAATTATCGGCCGGGAACTTGCTTCTTATTTAGGTTTGGGTTTGGATTCTGAATTGAGCTTTTATTCACCTTTGGGTAAACTGCATAAATTAAAGATAGTCGGGATATTTAATTCCGGAATGTATGATTATGACCTACATCTTATCTTTACAAAAATAGATACGGCCCAGGAAATTTTAGGATTGAATAATCAGATTACGGCTATCGCTGTAAAATTAGATAATATCTACCTTGCCGATAAGATAAAAGGGAAGTTAGGTTCGCTTTTGGGTATTAATTATGTTTTAAATACCTGGATGGAGGCAAATCAGAATTTCTTTGCCGCATTAAAACTGGAGAAGATAACCATGTTTATTATTTTAACCTTGATTGTTCTGGTGGCAGCCTTTAATATCGCCTCCACCCTGATTGTAATGGTGGTAGAGAAGACCAAAGATATTGGGATCTTAAAGGCAATGGGGATGAGCGCTTCCGGTATCAGAAGAATTTTTACTTATGAAGGTCTGATCATCGGAGTGTTAGGGACAACTTTAGGGACATTAGGTGCATTAATCTTATGCGGATTGCTAAAAAAATATCAATTTATTAAATTACCGGCGGATATCTATTATATTGACCGTCTTCCTGTAGCCATACAGGTTTGGCCGGATATTTTTTTAATTGTTTTTTTAGCAATAGTGATTACCTTATTTTCCACGATATATCCAGCAGCCAAAGCCGCGGCTTTAAAGCCCACAGAGGCCTTGAGATACGAGTGATATTAGAAGCCAGAAATATACATAAAATTTATACTAATGGCAAGAAAGAACTACATGTACTAAAGGGTATAGATTTAACTATAGATATAGGAAGGTTTGTGGTAATTGTTGGTCCGTCAGGTGCAGGAAAATCTACGCTTCTACATATCTTAGGCGGCTTAGATTCCCCGACAAAAGGCCAGGTATTTTTTGCGGGGAGAGATATTTACGGATTAACTGATACGTCCTTATCTAAACTCAGAAACGAAAAAATTGGTTTTGTCTTTCAGTTTTACCATTTATTGTCAGAATTTACGGTGTTGGAGAATGTATTAATGCCAGCATTAATTAATACAGGGTTGCGTATGAGACGTGATGCGTTAGAAAGAAAGGCATTGGGGCTTTTAGAGAAAGTAGGATTAATTCAAAGAATTACCCATTTTCCCGTGCAACTTTCTGGTGGGGAACAGCAGCGCGTGGCAGTAGTGCGTGGGCTGATAAACGAACCGGAAATTCTTTTCTGTGATGAACCCACGGGAAATCTCGATTCTAAAACCGGCGAGGAGATAATCTCTTTATTAAAAAGAATTAATTTAGAAAACAAAATGACCGTGGTTTTGGTAACCCATAATCCAGAGTTGGCAAAGATAGCAGATTCTATATACCGTTTACAAGATGGTGTCTTAGAAAATTAGGTTACGTTAATTTCGTTGTGTTTGTTAGTTTCATTTAATTAAATTTAAGCAACGACGAACGACGGAGGAAGAGATGAAGGTTTATATCAATGGTAAATTTTATGCAAAAGAGGAGGCAAAGATTTCTGTTTTTGACCACGGACTTTTATACGGCGATGGTGTCTTTGAGGGCATTCGTTCTTATAATCGTCTGGTATTTAAGCTAAAAGAACACATTGACCGACTCTTTGAATCGGCGCAGAGTATTATGCTGGATATCCCCTTAAGTAAAGAACAACTTATAAAGGCAGTTATCCAAACATTAAAAGAAAATAACCTTGATGACGCCTATATTCGCGTAGTTGTTACGCGTGGCGAAGGAGATTTGGGGCTTGACCCGCGGAAATGCAAAGGTAATGCCACTGTTATTATTATTGCCGATCGGATAGTTTTATATCCGCAGAAATTCTATAAAAATGGCCTGGAGATTATCACGGTTCCAACGGTGAGGAATTTGCCAGAGGCATTGAACCCACAGATTAAGTCCTTGAATTACCTAAATAATATCCTTGCCAAAATCGAGGCCATCAATGCCGGATATGAAGAAGCAATTATGCTGGATGCATTAGGCTATGTAGCAGAATGTACGGGTGATAATATTTTTATCGTCAAGCGTCAACAACTTTATACTCCGCCACAATGTATGGGGACCTTAAGAGGGATTACCCGCGATGTGGTCTTAGAGATTGCCCGAAAAAACAAAATTCCCGTGCATGAACATGTAATTACCCGTCATGAGGTCTATATTTCTGATGAGTGTTTTTTAACCGGTACAGCTGCAGAAATTATCCCGGTGGTAAAAGTGGATGGCCGTAGGATTGGCACCGGTAGACCCGGAAAACTTACTTTGTATTTGATGAAGAAGTTCAGGGAATTGACCAAGAAGGAAGGGATAAGGTATTAACTTTTTGACAGGTTGATATAGGACAAGCTTAGGTATCGGAGGAGGAAATAAACGATGCTGTGTGATATTTGTGGTAAAAACATTGCCACCGTGCATTTGACCGAGATTATTGATGACCAGATTACCGAATTGCATCTGTGCGAAGTTTGTGCCCGAGAGAAATCGGCGCAGATGGAACAGCAGTTTGGTTTGTCCGAGCTTTTGGGAGGTTTGGTAGAATTTGAAAAACCCACAAAGGAAAAGGGAACTGAGACAATAACGAATAAATGTAACCATTGCGGTCTTAGTTATACCGATTTTAAAAAAATCGGTAGACTTGGTTGTAGTGAATGTTACACTGCCTTTAAGCGATATCTTGGGCCCCTCTTAAAAAGAATTCACGGCTCAACTACACATTTTGGTAAGATACCCATTAAGGTATCTGCAAAAGTTAATAAAAGGAGTTTGGAATACCTGCGGCTAAAATTAAAAGAGGCAATTGAAAGGGAGGCCTTTGAAGAGGCAGCGCGAATACGTGATGAGATAAGAGAATTGGAGAAAGGACAGAACAAATGAAATTAGAAGATTTACTCAATCATACCAGTGAGTGGCTAAAGGGTACCGGTCCTAACGCGGATATTGTGATTTCCAGCCGTATCCGTCTGGCAAGAAATTTAGATAAAATTCCTTTTCCCCACTGGGCAAACAAGAAACAATCGGAGGAAACACTTAAGACAATAGAAGAGGCAATTAGTAAAGTGGATTACTTGAAAAACGCCACCATCTTTAGGTTGGCAACCTTGGATGGTATTGATAAACAGTTTCTGATTGAAAGACACCTGATGTCTTACGAACATGCCCAGAAATCAAATAGCAAGGCAGTGGTCATTGATAGTGAGGAAATTGTGGCAGTTATGATTAATGAAGAAGACCACTTAAGAATACAGGTAATGCAGTCGGGATTTAATCTTTATGAAGCCTGGAATATTATAAATAGGATAGATGATGCCTTGGCAAAGGAGCTTTCTTTTGGTTATCTTACTGACTGGGGGTATTTGACTGCCTGTCCGACGAATACAGGAACGGGTATGCGTGGTTCGGTAATGTTGCATCTTCCGGCATTGGTAATGACACGGCAGATTGAACGCGTACTGGCAGCGATTTCTAAATTGAGTTTTACTACGCGGGGATTTTACGGTGAGGGGACACAGGCCACAGGTAATTTCTTTCAGATTTCCAATCAGGTTTCTTTGGGGCATAGCGAAGAGGAGATTATCAACAATATCAATGGATTAATCCGCCAGATTATTGAACAGGAGGAGCAGGCGCGAGAAATGATGCTTGCACGCAATCGGCCAATGCTTGAGGATCGCATCTACCGCAGTTTCGGCATCTTAAAGAGCGCGCATATTATTTCTAGTCAAGAGACAAGCGAATTATTATCTATGGTGCGACTGGGTTCTGATCTGGGTCTGTTAAAAGAAATTGATCGCCGGTGTATCAATGAGCTCTTTATCATTACCCAACCCGCGCATTTACAGAAAATGGAAGGCAAAAAATTATCTACACAGGAAAGGGATGTCAAGCGCGCGGAAATTATTAGAGAGAAATTAAAATGTAAATGAAGCCACAACTTATGGAGCAGAGAAGAAATAAGTCGTCTAACTGAATTTATTCCGCCCTTTGGTTTTTTTCTCCCAAAGACTTAACACAAAAGGGTGAGGTCTGATTCGCAAGACGCTGATAGACAACTAAAACCGGGCAGCTATAAGTTACATTACTCATTTCATTCGCTTTGTAACTTATCTGCTCATCGGAGGAGGTAAAGAGATGTTTAATCGTTTTACAGAACGCGCAAGAAAGGTAATTATCTTAGCCAAGGAAGAGGCAAGACGTTTTAATCACGATTATATCGGAACAGAACATATTTTGTTAGGCCTTATCCGCGAAGGAGAAGGTGTAGCGGCAACGGTATTGCAGAAGTTGGGTGTTTCTTTGGAGAATATCCGTTTAGAGATTGAGAAGTTAGTTCAACCCGGCCCAACCACCCAAATTATTGGCGATATTCCCTTTACTCCCCGTTCCAAAAAGGCGCTGGAACTAGCTGCCGAAGAGGCACGGGCTTTAGGTCACAACTATATCGGAACAGAACATATTTTGTTAGGCCTTATCCGCGAAGGAGAAGGTGTAGCCTCTCAGGTATTATTAAATTTAGGCGTAGATTTAAATACGGTAAGAAATGAAATAATGGAGGTTTTGGGTTCTACACTACCAGGATTTGGCATGAATCAAGCCACAAAGACCAAGACCCCTGCCCTGGATGCCTTTGGTCGAGATTTAACCAGTTTGGCCAAAGAAAATAAGCTTGATCCTGTAATTGATAGAACCATTGAGATTGAACGGGTTATTCAGATTTTAAGCCGGCGCACAAAAAACAATCCGGTCCTATTAGGTGAGGCGGGGGTAGGAAAAACAGCAATTGTTGAAGGTCTTGCTCAGCAGATTGTGATGGGAAATGTCCCTGAGGTTTTAAGAAATAAACGCATTGTAGTTTTGGATTTGGCCTTGATGATTGCCGGTACCAAATACCGTGGGCAGTTTGAAGAGAGAATCAAGGCAGTAATGGAAGAAATCAAACGTTCTAAAGATGTGATTATTTTTATTGACGAGTTACACACTCTGGTTGGTGCAGGTGCCGCCGAAGGTGCGATTGATGCCTCTAATATTTTAAAACCCGCACTTTCCCGTGGAGAGATGCAGTGTATCGGTGCCACTACTTTAGATGAATATAGAAAATATATTGAAAAGGATGCAGCTTTAGAGCGTAGGTTTCAGACGATTATGGTTGAGCCGCCGACTGTTGAGCAGACCATTGAGATATTAAAAGGCCTACGTGAAAAATACGCGGCACACCATCGGGTTAATTTTAAGGATGAGGCATTAGAGGCTGCAGCCAAATTATCCGATCGCTATATTTCCGGAAGGTTTCTTCCCGACAAGGCGATTGACCTCATTGATGAGGCGGGTTCGCGCGCCCGGCTGAATGTCTTAATTGTTCCGCCGGAGATTAAGGAACTTGAGGCAAGGGTAGAATCTTTAAAAAAAGAAAAGGAGGCGTTTATAAAATCCCAGGATTTTGAAAAGGCTGCACAATTAAGGGACGAGGAGAGGCAGGCAAGACAGGAATTGGAAAAAAGGCATCGCGAATGGGCGCAGGCCAAAGATAAGATGCGGCCAGAGGTAACCGCAGAGGATATCGCCCGGATTGTTTCCCAATGGACAGGCATCCCCATCTTTAGATTAGAAGAAAAAGAAAGCGAGAAATTATTAAGGATAGAAGAGGAATTACATAAACGGGTTGTAGGGCAAGATGAGGCGATTTCCGCAATTGCCCATGCAGTCAGACGTTCGCGCGCCGGGATTAAAGACCCGAAGCGACCGATTGGTTCGTTTATCTTTTTAGGTCCGACAGGAGTAGGAAAGACCTTACTTGCGCGGGCATTGGCGGAATTTATGTTCGGTGATGAAGATGCGCTTTTGCAGTTAGATATGTCAGAGTATATGGAAAAATTCAATGTCTCACGTTTAATTGGCGCACCGCCAGGATATGTGGGTTATGAGGAAGGGGGGCAACTTACGGAAAGAGTTAGGCGTCGACCTTATTCCGTAATCCTTCTGGATGAAATTGAGAAGGCGCATCCGGATGTCTTCAATTTGCTTTTACAGGTTTTTGAGGACGGGCGACTTACGGATAGTTTTGGCAGAAAGGTTGACTTCAAGAATACCATTGTAATTATGACTTCTAATATTGGTGCAGAATTGGTGCGTAGGGCGGGGGCATTAGGTTTTAAGACGCAAAAAGAAGAGATTACTTACGAAGAGATGAGAGAGAAATTGTTGGAGGAAGTCAAGCGTACGTTCAAGCCAGAGTTTCTAAACCGCATTGACGATGTGATTGTCTTTCGTCCCCTTTCACGCGAAGATTTACAGCATATTATTGACATTGAAATTGGTTTTTTGACAGAACGCCTAAAAGAGCAGAATATTACCTTAGAGATTACACCCCAGGCAAAAGACTTCCTTATCGAGAAAGGTTTTGACCCTGTATTTGGAGCCCGACCCTTAAAGCGCACTATCCAAAGATATCTGGAGGATCCCCTGGCTGAGGAAATTATTTCCAAAAAATTTAAGGAGGGGGCAAAGGTCAAGGTTTTGCGCAAAAACGAAGAGTTAATTTTTGCATGATATTGGTAAATCTCTTAGAGAATCTGGGTGAGAAGTTAATTTTGTTTTTATATTTTTTAGGCGGTTTAGGAAATCTGTTTTTGCAGACCCTCTATTGGCTCTTTGTCCCTCCTTTTAAAAAAGAGCGTCTCTTTGAGCAGATAAAAAAGGCAGGTTGCGATAGCCTGCTTATTGTTTCGCTCATTGCCTTATTTATCGGTGTGATTATGGCTTTGCAGACTGCGGTGATGATGCAGCGGCTTGGTTCAGAGATGTATATTGCGAGTATTGTGGCGGTTTCAATTGTTCGGGAATTAGGACCGGTAATCACTGCATTAGTGGTGGCCGGAAGGGTAGGTGCAGCGATTACTGCAGAGATTGGTTCCATGCAGGTCACCGAGCAGATAGATGCCCTGGAGACATTAGCCGTAAATCCGGTTAAATATCTGGTGGTGCCACGCTTTCTAGCCTTAACGTTTACCCTTCCTGTCTTGACTTTATATGCAGATATCATTGGAGTCCTTGGTGGATATCTCATCTGCGTCTATAAACTGGCGATATCTTCCACACTGTATCTACAGATTACCTTCGATTCGCTTCTTTATAAAGATTTATTTACTGGTTTATTTAAGACGATATTCTTTGGGATGATTATTGCCTTAGTGAGTTGTTATGAAGGATTTAATGTGGAAGGTGGGGCAGAGGGTGTAGGTAAGGCCACACGGCATACAGTAGTTGAGACCTTTATTTTGATTATTGCTGCGGATTGTTTTTTTACCGCCCTTTTTTATTTTATCTTTCCATGATTGAAATCGAGAATTTAAGTAAATCTTTTAACCAACATAAGGTGCTAGACGGAGTGAGTCTTAAGATAGAAAAAGGTACCACCTACGTAATTATTGGTCGTTCGGGTTGTGGAAAGAGTGTTTTGTTAAAACACATTGTTGGGTTATTGAAGCCGGATAAGGGTAGGATTTTCGTGGATGGGAAAGAGATTAGCGCATTAAAGGGTAAAGAGTTAGCGAATTTACGTCTAAAGATTGCGATGGTTTTTCAAAGTAGCGCACTTTTTGATTCTCTGAGCGTAGGCGAGAATGTGGGGTTTGGTCTTATGGAACATACCCGGATTACGCAAAGGGAATTGCTGGAGAGGGTTGAAGAGGCGTTGTCTTTGGTAGGTTTATCGGGTATTGCTGGACTTATGCCTTCTGAATTAAGTGGAGGGATGAAGAAGCGTGTGGCCTTAGCGCGCGCAATCTGTATGAGACCTGAGGTTATCC
>JAMWCK010000015.1 GCA_023819625.1 Candidatus Omnitrophota bacterium
CCATTATCGGTATGGGTGGGATAATGGATACCTCTTCTGCCTTAGAGTTTTTTATTGCCGGGGCAAGCGCGATTGCCATTGGCACCGCAAATTTTATCAATCCCAAAGTAAGTATTGAGATTATTCAAGGAATAAAGAAATATTTAATAAAAAATAGAATCAATAATATCAAATCACTTGTTGGTAGTCTTAAGATATGAAACAAAGACCCCAAATAATCCTTGCCTTAGATGTAGATACCTTTGCCCAGGCAAGAGATTTTGTTAAGAAGCTCTATCCGGAGATTAAAATATTTAAGGTTGGAATACAACTCTTTACTGCCTGTGGGCCTAAGGTTATTAAATTTATCCAGGATAAAGGTGCAGAGGTCTTTTTGGATTTAAAATTCTTTGATATCCCCAATACCGTGGCGAATGCCATAAGGCAGGCAGTGCGTTATAAAGTAAAGATGTTAAGTTTACATATCTTAGGCGATAAAGAGATGCTTAAAAAAGCGGTTTGTACAGCCAAAGAGGAATCAAAGCGACTTAAAGTGCGTCGGCCTTTATTAATTGGAGTTACGGTTTTAACCAGTAAACCTGCAAGCCCAGGTGGGGTTTTAGCTTTAGCCAAAAGAGGCCTCGATTGCGGTTTAGATGGCGTGGTCTGCTCAGCAAAAGAATTACCCTTTTTGCGTAAAGCCATTAAGAAGAAATTTATTGTGGTTACCCCCGGCATCCGGCCAAAAAGCGCAAAACCCGACGACCAAAAAAGAACTCTAACTGCCAAAGAGGCAAGAGAGGCGGGAAGTGATTTTCTCGTGGTGGGTAGACCAATATTAGAAGCAGTTGATCCCATAAAGGCGCTTAAGGAGTTGATAAGTGAATAGCCAGCAGGCATTAAAGAAGATTAAGGAAACAGAGGCAAAAGCCGAAGAGCTCATTAAAGCGGCAAAAGAAAAAGCCCGCCAGATTTTGCAAGAGGCCTATTTAGAAAAAGAAAGGCTTCTTAAGGCCACACATGAGAAGTTAAAAATTGAGGTGCAAAAATTAAAAGATAAGATTAAAGAAGAAATAGCCAAAGAAATAAATTCTATTAAAGAAAAGACAGAAGAAGAGATTAGATGCTTGGAAGAAAAGGCAAAGAAAAATTTAGATGAGGCGCAAGCATGGCTATTAGCAAGATTAAAAAAATAGAGATCCTGGGTTTAGAAAGAGATCGACAGGCAGTACTTTTGCTTTTACAAAAACTCGGGTGTCTAGAAATAATTGATGTCTCAAATAAAATACCCCAGATTCAAGAGACCCCTTCGGATAAGCAGCTTCTAGAAATTGAAGAGGCAATTACCTATCTTGGAGGTCTAAGGGATAGAAGTGGTACTTTTACTTCTCTGATCAGGACTAGGGCACGGGTTTTTGCTGAAGAATTAGAGGCAGTGATTTCGCATTTTGATTATTTGGCCGTGCTTGAGGAATTATCGTGTTTACGCAATCAACTTAAAGAGATTCAGCGAGAAGAAGAAAGATTACTTCAAGAAAGAAATCTTTTAACTCCCTGGCAGAATTTAGACCTTTTGTTTGAAGAATTACATCCTACGCGCAATTGTGCAGTCCTTCTGGGGATATTACCTTTGGTTGACTATAGAAATCTTTTGGTTGAAGACAAGGATTCTAGATTAAGTTTATTCTGGGAAATTGTGCATCAAGATAAAAAAGATGTATATTTGGCAGTATTTTATCTTCTTAAAGAATTTACGGCGCTGGAGATTTTCTTAAAAGAGCATCATTTTAATTTTATCAGCCTGCCCCCAAATAAAGGGACAATTAAACAAAGATGCTTAGAGATTGGGCATCAATTAAAGGCTTTAGATGAGAAAAAAAAGGATATCAAAAACAGAATTTATACCTTAAGGCAAGAGCGGGTTAAATTGATGCTGGTTTATGATTATTTCTTTAACCTAAAAGATAGACAAGAGGCAGAGGAAAAATTATCCCGGCAGCAATTCAGTTTTTATCTTGCCGGATGGATTAAGGCCAAAGAGGAGAAATTTTTAACGGAAATTTTATTTAAGAATTTTAAAGATATCGCCATATTCCTCTCTGAGCCAAAAGATGAAGAACCGCCGGTGGCCTTAGATAACCCCCGTATCATTCAACCCTTTGAGTTTATCACGCAAATCTACGGTATGCCTAAATACAAGGAGATAGACCCCACGCCATTTTTGGCCCCCTTTTTCTTCTTGTATTTTGGCCTTTGCGTCTCGGATGCAGGTTATGGGATGCTTTTGATTCTTTTTTGTTGGTTTATGCTTAAAAAATTCCGCTTGGGGCCACAGGGATTAAAGTTCTTTCGTTTATTTTTATCCTGCGGGATATCTACGATAATTTTCGGTATTCTTACTGGCAGTTGGTTCGGCAATTCCTTAGATATTGCTAGTGAAAGTGTTTCTTTCTTTGTGCCGCTAAAGAAAATTAAAGATACGCTTACTCTGCTTGAGCCACTAAGAGAACCCACGAAACTCTTAGGTCTTGCGCTTTTATTGGGAATCATTCAGGTCTGGTTTGGTAACATTGTAGCCGGTATCAGCAACTTAAAAAATCGGCGTTACAAAGATATATTATTTGACCAGCTTAATATGCTTATTTTTTTATTTGGCATAACCGGCCTGGGGTTTATCTTTTTAAATTTGGTAGACAAACAAAAGATTAGTTTGTTTAAATATGCGGCCTTAATTGGCGGTTTAGGAATTCTCTTAACCCAGGGTCGTCAGGAGAAAACCATTGGGGCAAAATTATTTTACGGACTTTTTACCCTTTATAACTGCCTTTCTGGTTATTTAAGTGACATTTTGTCCTATAGCCGTCTCTGGGCCTTGGGTCTAGTAACGGGCGTGATGGCAAATACCATAAATCTTTTAAGTCTACAATTTACGCAAATTATTACTTCGTTTGTTCCTGCCCTAAACAAACTAACTTTACTTAAGGTCTTGTTTAGTGGTATAATCTTAAGCATCATTTTTCTCTTTGGGCATCTGGTTTCTTTTTTGATGAATTTACTGGGTGCATTTGTGCATCCTTTAAGATTGCAGTTTGTGGAGTTCTTTTCTAAATTTTTTAAGACAACCGGGACTCCTTTTAGGCCCCTTAAAATAGAAACTAAATATACTGATTTAACTTAAAAAGGAGGGTTTGCTATGGAATTAGGTTTAATCTTTGCCCTTTTTGGTGCGGTAATCGTGGTAGTTGTCTCTGGTATTGGTTCGGCGATTGGCGTGGGTTTGAGCGGTCAGGCTGCCGCCGGGGTAATGAGTGAGGACCCGGAGAAATTTGGCCGGATGATTCCTTTAGTGGGTATTCCCGGCACCCAGGGATTTTACGGTTTTCTCATTGGTTTCTTGGTGTTGAATAAGCTTGCGCTTTTAGGGGCAACGCCGAAGATTCCCCGTCTTAGCCAGGGATTAGAGATTTTTGCTATCTGTAGCGTGGTAAGTTTAGTAGAGTTGATTTCTGCTATCTGGCAGGGTAAGGTTGCGGTTTCTTCCATTTACATTGTGGCCAAAAAACCCCAGGAGGCAGGTAAGGCCATTGTCTTACCGATATTTGTGGAGATTTATGCGATTCTGGGATTGGCGGCAGGGTTTTTATTGTTAATGGCAGTAAAAATATAAAGATGTCCTTAGAATCCATTTTAGCGCATATTTTAAGCGAGGCACAGGCAACGGCAGACAAGATAATTCAACAGGCCAATTTAGAGGCAGAAAAGATTAGACAGAAGACGCAAGAGGAAATTGATGCGTTTTATCAGCAGAATATAGAGAGAGAAAAAGCGCTTTGTGCCCAAGAAAAATTAAAGTCTATTGTCCTCACCCGGTTAGAGGCCAAGAAAAATTTATTGCGTGCCAAGCAGAAATTAATTGATGTGGTATTTTCTCAGGCTAAGGCACAGCTTCTTAAAGACCAAATAAAGAAAGAGCAGATCACTAAAGAATCCAGGCGCCAGATGGATGCAGATATAGACTTTTATCTTAAGCAACTGCGGCAGGATTATGTAGGTGCTATCTCCAAGATACTTTTTAATGAAGACAAAGATATCAATACTAAATTATGCCTTTAGTGTAGGTAAAATCCGGGCCTTAGAAAAATTTCTTATTAGCCAGGATATTTTTCAGAAGGCCGTAGAAGCTAATCTAAATGATGCCCTGCGGATCTTTGTGGAATTTGGGCGTTATAGTGAAAAGCTTCTTTTCATCAAAGATAGTGCGGATTTAGAAAGGGTATTGAATCAGGAATCACTTAACTTAAAACTACTTATTAAGAATTTGATTTTGGATAAAGGGCTTTTTCCCATTTTAGAATTAGATAATCTTAAGGAAATATTAGAAATCGTTAATACCTATGGCAGTAGTTATCTGGTTGAATATTTTCGCTACGTTATTGATATGCATAATCTAAAAACCTTTTTGCGACTTTATGTTACTAAAGAGCCAGAAGAGAAATTAAAGATGAATTTGGTTTGCGGAGGATTTATTAAGAAAGAAGATTTCTTAAAATTGTATCATCAGCAGATATCGAGTTTACTGAGGCGTCTAGAATATGTCTATCAGAAGACGCGCATCGTAGATTATACTCATTTTTTTGCTGAAGCCATTAAAAAAGTGTTTCAAGAGAATTCTTTTATTGCCCTAGAAAGGGCAATTCAGGATTTTCTGATTGGGGTCTTAAAACCTGCCAAATACATTACCTTCGGACCAGAGCCGGTTTTGGCATATTATTTTGCCAAAACTAACGAGATAAATCTCATACGGATGATTATTTTGGCTAAACTAAATCAGTTTCCTGAAGTACTCTTAAAAGAAAGATTAAATTCTGTCTATGCTGCAAGATAGTTTGGCAATTATTGGTGATGAGGATATGGTTTTGGGGTTTCGTGCCTTAGGGTTTAAGGATTATCCGCTAAAAGAGCCCAAGGAATTTAAGGCGATATTAGAAAAAATCCTCAAGACAGATACCGCAATCTGCCTTATTCAGGATGATTTTTATCTTAAGGTGCAGGAAGAGCTCAAGAGTTACGCCGGGTTTGGTTTACCGGTATTTATTCCCTTTTCTAAAACTGCTAAGGCAGATTTACTAGATAAGATAATTAAGGATATCCGATTAAGGGCTACGGGAGTTTTTTAATGTCACAGCATCCAGAAATCATTAAGGTCTCAGGTCCTTTGGTAGTGGCTTGTGGTTGCGCGGGAAGTAAGATGTTTGACGTGGTGCGTGTTTCAGAAAAGAGACTTATTGGTGAAATCGTGGAATTAAAGGACGATTTGGCCTATATTCAAGTTTATGAAGAGACCACTGGTATCGGACCGCAAGAGCCAGTTTATTTAACCAATGAGCCTTTAAGTGTAGATTTGGGTCCGGGCTTAATCAGTTCAATTTATGATGGTATCCAGCGGCCATTGGATGTAATCCGTTCCCTAAGTGGAGATTTTATCAGTCGTGGGATAGAAGCGCCGGCGTTAGATCAGAATAAAGTTTGGTATTTTAAGCCACAAGTAAAGATAGGCCAGATAGTTTCAAGTGGCGACATTTTAGGGATAGTCCAGGAGACCCCATTGATTAAACATAAAATTATGCTTCCGGTAGGAATTCAAGGAGAGATTATCGAAATTAAAGAAGGGGAATTTAGAATTAAAGACGTGATTGCCAAAATTAAGACAAAAGATAACCAGATTAAAGAGATTAATCTCTGTCAGCGTTGGCCAGTAAGAAGGCCGCGTCCGATCAAGGAAAGACTCATTCCCGATGAACCCCTGACCACCGGACAGCGGGTCATTGATAGCCTCTTTCCTATTGCCAAAGGTGGAACTGCCTGTATCCCTGGACCATTTGGTAGTGGGAAGACCGTGGTCTTACATGAGTTTGCCAAATGGGCAGATGCAGAGGTGATTGTCTACTGCGCCTGTGGAGAAAGAGGCAATGAAACTGCCGACCTTTTATTAAGTTTTCCTGAATTAAAAGACCCTAAAACTGGCCGGCCGTTAATGGAGCGCACCATCATTGTTGCCAACACCTCTAATATGCCTGTAGCTGCGCGCGAGGCCTCGATTTATACTGCTGTCACCATTGCCGAGTATTTCCGGGATATGGGTTATTCAGTGGGGCTGATGGCAGATTCTACGTCGCGTTGGGCAGAGGCATTGCGGGAGATTTCCGGAAGATTAGAAGAGATGCCGGGAGAAGAAGGATATCCGGCATATTTGTCCTCAAGGTTAGCGGAATTTTATGAGCGGGCAGGTAAGGCTATTTGTTTAGGCAGTGATAGGCGAGAAGGTGCTTTGAGTATTATGGGTGCGGTTTCCCCACCCGGAGGAGATCTGTCAGATCCTGTGGTGCAGGCAACATTACGCGTAGTGAAAGTTTTCTGGAGTTTAGATGATAAGTTAGCCAATGCTAGACATTTTCCGGCAATAAACTGGTTATTGAGTTACTCTTTGTATCAAGAAAATATCCAGGCATACCTTAAAGAAAATATCGCTTTAGAATTTCCGGATTTAAGAAAGGAGGCAATGCGTTTATTAGAAGAAGAGGCAAGGCTTTTGGAGATTGGACATTTAGTCGGTATTGAGTCTTTGTCTTTTGATGACCGCCTGATCCTGGAGGTAGCAAAATCCATCCGCGAGGATTTCCTGCACCAGAATGCGTTTCATGAAATTGACACCTACACTTCCTTAGTCAAACAGTACCGGATGTTAAAAATTATCCTTGAATTTTATAATTTAGGCAAGGCCAGTTTAAAAGCAGGAATGGATTTTGAGAAAATTATTAAATTGCCTATCCGGGGAAAAATCAGTCGGCTAAAATATATTAAGGAAGATAACTTAATTGAGTTTGATAAAGTAGAAAAAGAATTAAAGGAAAGCTATGCTTAAGGAATATCTTACTGTTTCTTCAGTTTCTGGCCCTTTGGTGATGGTGGAGAAGACGGAAAATGTAAAATATGCGGAATTGGTAGAAGTGGAATTTTCCAATGGAGAAGTCCGCCGGGGAAAGGTTCTGGAGGTTTCATATGATAAGGCGCTCGTGCAGATGTTTGAAGGTACAATCGGTTTAGATGTTTTAGGTAGTAAAGTGAGATTTTTAGGTCGCACCCAGGAATTAGGGGTGAGCGCGGATTTATTGGGCAGGATTTTTGATGGTGGGGGTCGGCCACGCGACAACGCCCCAGAGATTATCCCAAAGAAACGTTTAGATATTAACGGCAACCCCATTAATCCTTCGGCACGGGACTACCCTTTAGAATTTATCCAGACTGGGATTTCTGCTATTGACGGAATGAATCCATTGGTGCGCGGGCAAAAACTTCCCATATTTTCCGGCTCAGGTCTTCCCCATGCACGCCTAACTGCCCAGATTGCGCGTCAGGCAAAGGTATTAGGTAGAGAGGAAGAGTTTGCCGTGGTTTTTGGGGCATTGGGCATTACCTTTGAAGAGGCAGATTTCTTTATTTCGGATCTTCGTAATACCGGCGCAATTGAACGTAGTGTCCTTTTTATTAATTTAGCCA
Source organism: Candidatus Omnitrophota bacterium (assembly GCA_023819625.1). GTDB lineage: Bacteria > Omnitrophota > Gorgyraeia > Gygaellales > Profunditerraquicolaceae > JAMWCK01. Next base: position 7,537 of record JAMWCK010000015.1, read on the forward strand.
ATGAGCCGGCAATCGAGAGAATCTCTACTCCCCGCCTTGCCCTTACCTGTGCGGAATATCTGGCCTTTGATTTAGGAATGCATGTCTTGGTAATTTTAATTGATATGACATTTTACTGCGAAAGTCTGCGCGAGATCTCTGCTAGCCGCAAGGAAATTCCTGGTAGACGCGGATATCCGGGCTATCTTTATACGGATTTAGCCACACTCTATGAACGCGCGGGAAGAATCAAAGGTAAAACTGGTTCAATTACACTTCTACCCGTTTTGACGATGCCTGAGGATGATAAGACACATCCTATACCGGATTTAACGGGTTATATTACGGAGGGCCAAATAATTTTATCGCGGGAATTGCATCTTAAAGGAATTTATCCTCCTGTAGATGTTTTACCCAGCCTCTCGCGGCTTAAAGACAAAGGCATCGGTTCTGGTAGGACGCGCGAGGACCACGCCGATGTCTTAAACCAGCTTTTTGCCTGCTATGCTAAAGGAAAGGAGGCGCGGGAGCTAGCGGTAATTTTAGGTGAGGCATCCTTATCGGATCTGGACAGGTTGTATTTAAAATTTGCGGATAATTTTGAAGATAAATTTGTGCGTCAGTCTGAATCAGAAGAACGTTCTATAAGTAAGACCTTAGACCTTGGTTGGGAATTGTTACGGATGATACCGCGTGAGGAATTAAAGCGCATCAGAGAAGAATATCTTAATAAATATTATTAAAGAAAGATGCTGCTTAAGGTAAATCCTAACCGCATGGAATTGCTACGCTTGAGACGTCGGCTCATCCTTGCCCAGCGTGGTCACAAACTCCTTGAGGATAAACTAGAGCAGATGTTGCGCCGATTTACGCTTTTAGTTAAGGAGATAGAAACCGCAAGGCAGGATTTTAATTTGCGCACAGAAAGGATGCTAAGGGATTTACTTTATTGCCGCATCACCAGCGAAAAAGAGGATTTCAAAAGCTCTCTTTCTAAAATAATTCAGGAACTCAAAATCAGAATTTCTTTTCTTAAAATCTTAAATGTAAAGGTGCCGGTCTTTGAAATTGAGAAATTTAAGATCGACAGACAATATGATTTTTTTAAGACCTCCGCACAATTAGATTTGGTAATTGCTCAAGCAAGGGATTACCTTGGGTCATTATTGCGGTTGGCGCAGTTATTGAAGACTTTAGAAATTTTATCTTTTGAGATTGAGCGTACCCGGCGCCGGGTGAATGCCTTAGAATTTTTGCTTATACCTTACATTCAGGATACCATAAGGTATATTAATCAGAAATTAGCAGAATTTGAGCGGGGTAATCTTACCCGTCTGATGCGGATAAAAGAAATTATCCGCGCGCATTAAAATTTATGCTATAATTGTGCGGTTATTTCATATAATTGGGCGCTTAGCTCAATGGTTAGAGCATCTGCTTTACAGGCAGGGGGTTAGGGGTTCAAATCCTCTAGCGCCCATATTTGGTTCTTAGTTTGTTATAGTATCAAGCCTTTTTCTATGAGCTATTAAACTCTAACTTCCCTTTTGGGCCCGTGGTGCAGTCTGGTTTAGCACGTCAGATTGTCGATCTGAAGATCGCGAGTTCAAATCTCGTCGGGCCCGCCAGATATTTTTATCTATTCTGGAAAGTTATAGGGACACCCTTTGCTTTAGCTGAAAAAAGGGTGTCCCTATAGTCTTGATACAATAAGAATATGAAAAAAGATTTACCCCCCGGTGTAAAATTAATCTCCTACATTTATCTGGTTAATCTTATCCTTTATTTTTTATCTTTAATTTTGTTTTATCAGCGTATTCTTATCTTGGGAAAAGAATTAGGAATTTGGTTTACCTGGATTATCCGGCTGATATTTATATTTATACCTCTTTACCTTTATTTTCGGCTCAGGCGGTTAAAAAAAGATGCATGGTTTCTGGCAGTTTATTTCCATACCTTCTTTTTAGCCAATAATGCCTTAAGTTTATTTGAGTACTACGGTTATTTGCATCCCTTGGTAAAAGTTACTGGGATCTATACTTCTTCTAGTTATTCTCTACTGCAGACATTTATTCTTTTCTTAAATACCCTGTTTAATCTTTTAATCTTGGGATATCTTATCAGGATAAAGAGATATTTTTATACTCAATAAAAAGGAGTTAAAGATGGCCCATCTACTTATTAATTTTCTAAAAAAGACCTATAAAATACTGATTGTTCTATTAGCAGCAGTGGTATTTTTCTTAGGCTACAATATGTATCTAGTAGATCATTCTTTAAACAATCTACGCTTTACTTTAGATAAGCTAAGCGATGTCAAGACATTGGCGGAGGCAAAGAAGGTGGTTTCGGGATTGGATTATTCGCTTTTTGCGGAACTCGCTTCAGTGAAATTTGATACCTCAAATTTAGCCAGAATAGAGATGGCCAAAGATACGTTAACCAATCTTCAAGATATGTCTCGGTTAAAAGACGCAAAGTTTTTTATAAGCGAAGTGATCAAAGAAAGAGAAAGGACAAGGCCTCCACTGTTGCTTGTCCTAGATAAAATTAATAACTTTTTTGTCCCCGGATTAAAAAAGGTCTCTCGGGCAAAATTAGAGCAACGAGTAGGATATCTTAATAGACGGCTTGGGCTAATCAAGGATAAACAGATAATGCAAGAAATTTATTATGAATTAGGTAATATCTATACCCAGCTTCAGGAATTTGAAAAGGCCAAAGAGTCATACAGAAAGGTTATGGAATTTGATTCAAAAACAAAATTAGCCCAGAAATCTTGGTTTAATCTGGCCTGGAATGAAAAATATCGAGGTAATTTGGATGAGGCAGTTAAAGAATTTAATAATTTGGTAAAGACTTCTACCGATGAGAAATTTATGTTTTTTAGTAAATATCAATTGGCGGATGCATATAGAAGGAAAGGGGACTATGGCTTGAGTCTTCCGATTTATGAAGAAATTATCGCAGACAGTCCGGATAAGGATTTGGCAAGCATCGCAGGATTTCAGGAAGGTAGTATTTATCTTTATGATTTGAAAGATTTTGAAAAAGCAAAAGAGATATTTGATAAGGTAAAAACTAAATTCAAAGAAACAGGGTTTGCCCTACATTTAGAAAAAACTGCCGTTTCTGCTATTGTACGGCAATATAACTGGGAGGGATTCCGGTTACTCAGGGAAGGATATAAATTATCTTTACCCGGCAAATACAAGGAGGCACAAAAATATTTTGATAAGGCCTTAGAGCTCTATCCTAAAGACGGGGTTGCTTGTATAGGAAAGGCGCTGGTCTATCTCTGGCTAAAAGATACAGATAATGCCTTGAATTTTGGCAAAAAGGCAATTAAGGCCTTACCCGCGGATGAATTGGTCAATATAAATTTAGGTGATATTTATATTCAACTCGGTATGTTTCAAGAGGCAATTATATTATAGTTTATAAAAAATTTATTTTGTTAAATCCCCATTCTTCACGCGCCTATTATAATTTAGGTTATGCCTATGTCCTTTCCGGTAAAATAGAAGATGCCCTTCATGCCTTTCGGCAAACAAGTAAGATAGAACCTCGTTTTAGCCAATCTTTTAATAACCAAGGTTGGTGTTTATGGCAATTAAAAAGATATGCAGAAGCAGAAGAGGCATTCAAAAGGGCAATAGAAATAGATCCTAATTTTCTCGAAGCGCTTTATAACTTAAGTATGATTTATAAGTTAACCGGTAGATATGATGAGGCAATAAAGGCATTAAAGACTGTTTTAGAAATCAATCCTCAATATCCAAAGGCACAAGAGCAACTAAAAGAAATAGAAAGTTTATTTTTATAAAGAATAAGTAAGACGGGACTCCGTTATTCTTTATAGAGAAAGAAAATTAAACTACAAAAAGATACAAATCGCCAAAAAACCAAAAAGAACGCTCTTTAAAAGATTTTCTTTATAAAAAGGTGACATTTCTATTTTGCAAAAAAGATGACATTTTTATGTTGCAACAACACGAATACCTCCATTCCTTGACATAGCCATTATAGATGTTATAATATTAAATTATGGTAAAGAAAGGCACCAAACATATATATAATCTTTTTATATTCAGTATCTTACTAGCAATTTTTATCTTAGAGGCGGTTTTTTTATGGATTAGTGTTTTTTTGAGAAAAGATATTGTCCCTCTGGTTTTAAATTCGATAATAATTATATTAGGAATAGCTGCCACTTACTTGATAGTCTTTTCTTTAAAAAGATCTGTGGAGCTACCTTTAGATTCATTGGTAAATAAGGTTAGAGGTTACATCAAAATAAATACCCCTCTTTTAGAGAATAATCCTATAGGTTACCTTGACAGAGTGACTATGGAGATGAAAAAGGAATTAGATGCTGAACGTGTGAGGGTTTCTGCAATGCAGAAGCTGCACGAATTAATATTTAAGGCTTACAGGCAGAATGATTTGATAGACGCTGTTGCAAAGGGCCTTAGTTTTATACCTCACATAGAAGGGGGTTTGGTTCTGTTAACAAATAGGGAAAAGACAAAAGCCACTCTCTACCCTTTAATCCCTAAAGATATTATTCCTCGAAAGGAATTTATTCTCGGCGAAGGCGGGATTTCTTTGAGTCAGATAAAAATAGTATCACCTGTATATAGAGAACAACTGATTAATAGCAATAATCTCAATGAATTGGAAAAGGTATTTACGGAAAAGAACTATTTTTCTTCGCTTACCGTTGCTATCAAGAACGAAGAAGATTTCTTTGGTTTGTTAGGTTTAGCCATTAAAGAAAAGGGAAATTTTCTCAAGGAAGACACCGTCTTTTTAGAGAACGTAGCTGATTTGATGGGCTTAAAGTTGGCTAATATGCAGTTGGCCGGTGAATTAAGGCAAAAGAGAGAGGAGATAATTGAACTTAAGCACTCCCATAAAGAATATATTGATAGGAAGATGGCAGAGCAGATTGCCGAGCTCAAAAATATTTATTCTCAACTTATCCAGACAGGAAAAATGGCTTCGCTGGGACGACTGAGTGCAGGGATTGCCCACGAATTGAATAATCCAATAGGGGGTATTTTGGGCTATACACAGTTGGTATTGACAAAGCTCAAGAAACCCAATCTTACCTGCCAAGACATAGAAAATATTATAGGGATTTTAGAAATGATGGAAAAGGAATCCAAGCGATGCCAATGGATAGTTTCAAACCTGCTAAATTTTGCTCGAAAGCCTTTAGATGAAAGAAGGCCTTTGGATGTAAAAGAGGTTATCGACAATACAATTAGTATGATGGAGTATCAACTGGTAAAAAATAATATTAAAGTTTCTCTCTCTTTCCCGCCGGATGGTCTGAAGAAGATAAACGGCAATGCCAATGAACTACAACAGGTATTCACCAACCTCATTCAGAATGCGCAGGATGCCATGCCCGAAGGCGGAGAATTGACCATTACTGGTAATAACAAACTAGATAGCCGATATAGCCCTCCGCGAGAGTATATCGAATTAGTTTTCTCGGATACAGGCGTAGGGATTCCCAAAGAAAATTTAGATAAAATATTTGACCCATTTTTTTCTAGTAAAATAGGAAAAATAGGGACAGGCTTAGGCCTCTCCATATCTTATGCAATAATCTCTTCTCACCACGGCTATATTAAGGTAGAGAGCCAGGAAGGTAAAGGCACTACCTTTAGCATCATTCTGCCGGTAATAAAAGAGACAACGAATTAAAAATAAGGAGATGATACCAATGGAAAATGGGCAGTTAGACGAGAGAACAACAGATATAGCTCAAGGGATACAAATTCTTGTTATAGATGATGAAGAGATCATGCGAAATATGTTAAGAGATGTCCTTTCAGATGCAGGTTATCAGGTTGTTACCGCTGCTAATGGATTAGAGGCAATAGAGAAATTCAAAGAGAGAGATTTTAATATAGTTATAACTGATATACGTATGCCAGGGATTGATGGGGTGGAGGTAACCAGAAAATTTAAGTCATTAGATTCGAATATTTGTGTGATTGCTATTACTGGCTATGCCTCTATAGATTCGGCAATAGCAATATTGAAAGAGGGGGCATACGATTACATAAATAAGCCATTTAATATTGATGAGATAAAGATAGTAGTGGGAAGGGCCGCCGAAAGGCAAAAGTTACTTAAGGAGGCCAAGGAAAAAGAAAAATACCGGCAACTATCCATATTCGATGGTTTAACAGAAGTATACAATCGCCGCTATTTCGATGAGATTGCTCCTAAAGAAGTTGCTCGCGCAAAACGTTATAAAAAATTCTTAACTTTATTTATGGTAGATATAGACCACTTTAAAAATTTTAATGATACCCATGGTCATCAAGCGGGGGATTGGGCCTTGAAGCGCATAGCGCAGTTGCTTTTGGGAAACATACGTTCTATAGACTATATATTTAGATACGGCGGGGAGGAGTTTGCTATAATCTTACCTGAGACGAATAAGATTAATTCGCTGACTGTAGCAAGGCGCTTACGTCTAGCCGTATCATTGGCTAAATTTTTAGATAAAAAAGCTATGCCTAATGCTCATATAACTATTAGTATTGGCGTGGCTAATTATCCTGACGATGCCGAAGATATTAATGGCCTGATTGCAAAGGCAGATGAGTGTTTATATCATGCCAAAGAGTTAGGTAGGGATAGAATTTGTTTTTTATCTGTAGATGATGCAAGAAAAGATACCCGTTAGTTATCCTGTGTTTAGATTTTTAATAGCTGTTATATCTTAAGAGATTATCGCGAAGTAAATTTTGGTTATTTTTATGACTAAAGATCATGGTTGTAAACATAAACTTGGACAAAGGTCAAGAGGAACAAAATTATAAAATGAATAAAAACAAAAGATATTTCTACTAAGCTGGTATTGGAAGGTAATAAAGAAATTAAATTTTATTTTGCCTTTCTTTCATATTCTTCTAACCGAGGGACTATTAAGACCATATGCGGATAGATTAGGTTGGGGTCATAGATTTGGTCTCGGTTAGCGTGATAAAGCAGAAGCCATTTATAGGGATCACCGTACACCTCTTTATTCTTGGCAATCTTCCAGAGAGAATCACCTTTTTTTACAACATAGGTTTGGGTGGTTTTGGGAGAAAGGTGCGCTTTTAACTGCCGGATCTCCTTTTTGGCTTGGATTAAATCCTGCAAGACCATTTTTAATTTTTTCTTAAGGAGGGCATTTTCTTTTTCTAACGAGAGCACTCGTTCTTCCGACAGAATTTCCTTTGGTTCTTCATAATAAGAAAGTTCTTTAGAAAAGGGAGGTTTTTCCTGTTGAGGAGAGAATCTTTTTGGTTTTTTATAAACAGAAGGCTTGGTTTTTGGAGGAATAATTTTTGGAAATTTTTCTTTTACTGTTTTCTCAGCAATATCGGGATTGCTGTAAATATAGCCTTTGTTTCCCCAGTAGGAGTTTAGGTCAGAGTTCTGAGATTGTGCCTTTGTCTCATTGGGGATCCCGCCAAGAATAAAATATAATCCGCAGAATAAAATGATTATTTTGCATTTATTTTTCATTTTAGTTTTAAAAATTTGTTTTTTAATATACCACTAAAAATAAAGGACGTCAATATTAAAAAGCTAATTTTCCTTTAGGGGTGGGGATACGATCTCTCTTCCCATTCCCGTTACCAATTTTCCTTTGTCATTGACAGAAATAATT
>JAMWCK010000134.1 GCA_023819625.1 Candidatus Omnitrophota bacterium
TAGGGATAATCCTTTAACCAGTTTCGGAATTGCCCTTTTGATTTTTATCAAAGGTAGTCTCTTGCCAATAATCCCGGTAGATGCCACTAAAACCTCTTCTTTTTTTAGTTTTAAGTGTTTTGCCAGGAATTGTGTCGTCTCTAGTGCATCTTTTAATCCTTCCCTGCCGGTAAAAGAATTGGCATTTCCACTATTAACGATGATTGCCCGAAAAAAAATATTTTTTTTAAGATGTGCCTTATCTATCTTTATCGGTGCTGCCTGAATTTTATTGGTGGTAAACTGACCGACAGCCTTAGACGGAAAATCAGAATAAAATAAGGCCAAATCCAATTTTCCTGAACGCTTGATGCCACAGGATACAGCATTTGCCTTAAAGCCTATAGGCAGAATAGCTTTTTTGTATATACTAATCATACCAGCGCCGTATCTTCCCTAAATCCATACATAATATTGAAATTTTGTACCGCCTGACCCGAGGCACCTTTTAAGAGATTATCAATTGTTGCTATAACAATAACTGTATCTGGGTTATCCTTTATGCTAATATCGCAAAAATTCGTCCCGACCACATCCCTCAGTCGTGGAGAGATATCCTCTTGCCGAATTCTGATAAATGGTTCTTTTTTATAAAATCTCCTATATAAATTAATTAGATTTTGGCTCTTATTTTTTAATTTTTTATCTTTCCGGGCATAGATAGTCGCCAAAATTCCTCTGGTCAGGGGCAAAAGATGCGGTACAAAGGTCACTTTGATTTTCTTCCCCCCCAGCCTTGATAACTCCTGCTCTATCTCAGGCGTGTGTTGATGTACCCCTACCTTATAGGCCTTGAAGTCCTCATTTATTTCTGTAAACAAAAAACTCTCCGCAAGTCTCCTGCCTGCGCCGCTTACCCCGGATTTAGCATCAATGATTATTGAGGCAGGGTCAATTACCTCCAATGCTACTAGTGGAGCTAAACTTAAGATGATTACCGTTGGGTAGCAACCCGGATTTGCAATTAGTCTTGCCTGCTTAATGCGGTGACGGTAAATCTCGGGTAATCCATATACCGCCTCATTTAGATGCAGCTTATCTTTATGGTTTACCTTATAGAACTGCGCATATACCTTTGTATCTTTTAACCGATAGTCAGCACTTAGGTCAATTACTCTCTTTTTTGCCCTCAATAACGCCGGGACAAATTCCATTGAGACAGTATGGGGCAAGGCCAGAAATACTAGATCGCATTGATTAACAATTTCTTTAATCTCTGGCTTCTTACAAACAAGGTCAATCTTACCCTTGAGGCGAGGGAATATCTGAGATATCGGTGTTGGCTTATCGATCTTGGCCGAAAGATAACTTATCCTAACCTCTGGATGTCTTAAAAGAATATCCAATAATTCCTCACCCGCAAAACCTGTTACTCCCACAATACCGACATTTATCATTTCAAAACTCCACGTATAATCTTTAGGGAAACTAATTTATTTTCTGTCTTTATACTGTTTTTCTTAAATTATTATTATATTCATCTTAAGCCAAAAATCTGTTGCCGTCAAGTATTTTTCTCGTCGGAGTAATAAAAAATCCCGCTTCTTGCGGGACTAGTCAGTTATTAGTTATATTATTATAGATTGTGTCGCCTCTTAACGTTTAGTCCACTGGAAACGTTTGCGCGCACCTTTCTGGCCATATTTCTTACGCTCTTTAGCCCGTGGGTCACGGGTTAAGAAGCCGAGTTTGCGCAATGTATCTTTAAGCTCGGGTTGGGCTAAAGCCAGGGCGCGCGAAATACCATGCCGCAAAGCGCCTGCCTGACCAGAAAGACCGCCACCCTTAATATTAGCCACTACATTATATTTATTAAGGGTGTCGGTGGCACGAAATGGTTGTTTAATAATAATCCTATCTGTTTCCCGGACAAAATATTCTTCATAAGGGTGGTTGTTAACGGTAATATCTCCTTTGCCGGGAAAAAGTTGAACTCTTGCTACTGCCTCTTTACGCCTACCTACAGATGTATATTTATTTAACGCCTCCATAATCATTAGACCTTCAGTGAAATAGGATTCTGTGCCTTATGCGGATGCCTGTCGTCTTTATAAACCTTTAATTTCTTCAAAATCTTCCTGCTTAAGGGCCCAGAAGGTAACATCCTTTTTACTGCCAACTCTACAACCTTAGTCGGTCTATTTTTAAGCATCGTCTTTAAGGGTATTTCCTTTAAACCGCTAGGGTATCCGGAATAACGCCGATAGAGTTTATCTTCAAGTTTTTTACCTGTAACCTTTATCTTGGCGGCATTGATAACAATTACCCCGTCGCCGGTATCTAGATGGGGAGTAAATTCTGGTTTGTGCTTGCCGCGTAAAATTACCGCTATTTTACTGGCAAGCCGACCTAGGATTTTATCCTTAGCATCCACCAGATACCAGGTTCGTTTTACCTCTTCTTTTTTGGGTATATAGGTTTTATGCATGGGAGTAAAAAGTATAACATATTTTCGTATTTAGTCAAGGATTAATATGAACCTTGTTACTGTGTCAATAGAATGTTAACTTTAATTGATAAGCAAGAATGTTAATTTTTAAAAGGCGAATTTAAAATTTCTGCTATGCTACTTTCCTAAAGAGGAGGTGGCATATGCAGAAAGATAAAACTTACTCCCCTAA
>JAMWCK010000016.1 GCA_023819625.1 Candidatus Omnitrophota bacterium
CCCATTCTCTTAAAGACCAATTCCAGATTATTCTACCGCAACCCGCTGATGATAAGACTTTAGAATTAGTACATACGCGGGAATATATAAACGCAATCAGGGCCGCCTCTTTGGGAAGAATCCTGCCAGATATCTATCGTTATGTAAGCATGGATAACCTAAATCCCTTAACCGGATATATTCCGCAGGGCATAGAAGAAGGGGCGCGTCTAGTGGTGGGGACATCGGTTCTGGCTGCAGAACTCGTGGTTGAGGGGAAGTTTAAGAAGGCCGTTGGCATTGGTGGCGGTATGCACCATGCCAAGCAGGATTATGGCGAGGGATTTTGTTTTTATAATGACGTGGCAATTTCTATCCAGAATCTAAAGAAAAAATATGGCTTAAAAAGGATTCTGGTTTTAGATACTGATGCCCATGCGGGTAATGGCGTAGCAGAAATTTTTTATACCGATCCCGAAGTCCTCTTTATTGATATCCATCAGGATCCCCGCACATTATATCCGGGAACAGGATTTATGGAACAGATTGGGAGCGCAAAGGGTAGGGGTTTTACCATAAACCTTTGTCTTCAGCCGCAGACAGGAAACCGTGCCTATGAATATATTTTTGAAGAAATTGTCTTCCCTTTAACGGATGAATTTAAGCCAGAAATTATTATTCGCTATGGTGGTTCTGACCCGCATTATCAGGACCCTTTGACCAGTCTAGGGATGACACTAGCAGGATTTAAGATGCTCGGGGAAATGGTTCATAATTTAAGTGAGGAATTTAGTGACGGGAAAGCAGTTGACCTTATACTTTCCGGATATAATCTTAAAGTTCTGCCTTTTGCCTGGTTGGCCTTAATTTCTGGCTTGTTAGATTTAAATCTAGATTTAAGTGGCTTAAAAGAGGAATCCCCACCCCCTGTAGATTCGCATTTAGAAGAGACAAAGGAGATGGTAGGGAAGCTTAAGGGATATCTTAAGAGATACTGGCGGTGTATGGCGAAATGATAGTTTCCTTGGGTTTGGCTGGTTTTATTGGGTTTGGCTCTGCTTTAATCTTAATACGTCAAGACAATTTATACTTTTAGGAATTACCCTGCCTGTGTTATAATAACTGACGATGAAAAGTTATTTTTAATTCTATCTCCGTTGCTTGATGGGCAGGGAATAGTGGGTGCAGATGAACGATTTGATTATTCCAGGAAGATTTGAGGCAATAGTGGGGAAATTTCCGGATGGGGTTGCCCTGCAGATTAAGAAGGATAATTGCTGGATAAAGTTTACCTACCTTTATTTAAGACAACAGGCAGTAAAAGTGGCTAACTTTTTATTGAGCATTGGACTTAAAAGGCAAGACCCTGTAGCCATTGTCTTAGAGAACCGTCCCGAATGGCCAACAATTTATTTAGGGATAATGTATGCAGGAATGATTTGTGTACCGATTGATACCCAGGCCTCTTTCCTTGAGATTAAGAATTTTCTTTTAGATAGTTCCACGAAAATTTTATTCACCTCCCAGGATTTATTTAATAAAAAAATTAGCCCCGAGATTCAGGAAATTTTATCTAAAATTGTAGTTTTGGATGCTACGGATTCGGTAGATAAAAAATGTTTCGCCTTTAAGAAAATAGAAGACAGTCCCTATGAAGATAAAAATTTACCTTCGCTTCAAGCAGAGGATATTGCCTTACTCATCTATACTTCAGGAACCACGGGCATCCCTAAAGGAGTACTCTTGACACATAAGAATATTGTCTCTAATTTCTTAAGTATCCAGAAACTCAATCTTGTATCTAATAAGGATAATTTCTTGTGTCTTCTCCCCTTACATCATACCTATCCTTTTATGGTGACCTTGATTGTGCCTTTATTCAGCGCGGCAAAAATTACCTTTTGTCCTTCAGGATTTAGACCCGAGCAACTGGCAGAGATAATTAAGGAGGCGGGTATAACCATCCTCGTCGGTGTACCACAACTATTCTCGTTACTCTATACGGCAATTTTTGAAAAATTAAAACACACCCCTCGGTTTATCTACCTTTTGCTTTTACCTTTTATAAGGTTCAAAGTCCAGCGGCATTTTGGCCGAACTCTAAGATTAATGGTTAGCGGTGGTGCCAGGCTTAGTCCGAAGATTGCCTTAGGGTTAAGGCGTCTGGGTTTTTGTATAATTGAAGGATACGGTCTTACCGAGACCTCGCCGGTAGTTACCCTTAATCCGCCGAAAAAGATAAAGTTAGGTTCGGTAGGAAGACCCATTCCGGATGTAGAGATAAAAATTTCCTGTCCTGACGGAAAGGGAATAGGTGAAGTTTTAGTCCGTGGAGCAAATGTGATGGCCGGATACTTTAAACAACCGGACCTGACTGCGGCGGTAATCAAGGATAATTGGTTTTATTCCGGAGATTTGGGTTATTTAGATAAAGAAGGTTATCTTTTTCTTACCGGAAGGACAAAAGAGGTGATTATTTTAAGTTCGGGTAAAACTATTTTCCCTGAGGAATTGGAGGAATATTACCAGAGGTCGCCATATATTAAAGAAATCTGTATTCTAGGAAAAGAGGAATTGGCTTTTGGACACGAAGTAGAGTCGCTTTATGCGGTAGTGGTGCCGGATTTGGATTATTTTTGTAAAAATCATTTAACCGATATTGAAGGAAAAATTCGCTGGGAATTAGAGAATTTAAGCCAGCCACTTCCTGCCTACAAGCATATCCGGGGTTTTGTTCTAAGCAAGGAGGAACTTCCGCGTACAGCCTTAAAGAAGATAAAGAGGTACCGGGTAAAAGAAAGGTTTTTGGCCCATCCTCAGACAAAGGTAGCAGCAGAGGAAATAATCCTAAAAGATGATGACTTAAAAGAGTTAAATCCTGAGATTGCGCAAAAGATTATCTGTTACTTAGGTAAACAGCTGAATAAAGTTATATATTTGGATAGTCACTTAGAGATAGATTTAGGTATTGATTCGCTAATGCGTGTAGAATTGGGGCTTGGTTTAGAAAGGTTATTTGGTTTAAGGGTTCCTGATGAGATGCTTTATACTGTTTCGACGGTGCGCGAGGTAATTTTGAAAATATCCGAACTGATGAAAGATAAAGACAAAATCAGGATGTTAATGACAGAAAGGGAAAAGACCTGGAGTCAGATTCTTAAGGTTCCACCTGAACCTAACGCACGGAAAAAGATTAAACTAAAACCGGGCGTTCTGGATTGGCTGGTTACCTCTATTATTAAGGTAATAGTTGTATTTATTTTTAGATTATGCTGGCGCTTAAAGGTAAAAGGAAGAAAGAATTTGCCTAAAAGAGGACCGCTATTAATTTGTCCGAATCACGCTAGTTACTTAGATGGATTTATTGTATTCTGCGGTCTTCCCTTAAAATTAGCGATAAATACCTATTTTTTGGGTTATCGCGCAATTTTTGAACATTCTTTACTGCGTTGGGCAATAAGGATTGCACGTCTTATCCCGATAGACCCCACCACATATCTTATGGAAACACTGCAGATAGTGGCGTATTTACTTTCTTGGGGAAAGGCGGTCTGTGTTTTTCCTGAGGGTCGGCGTTCTATAGACGATAAGATTGGTGAATTTAAAAAAGGTATAGGGATTTTAATTAAAGAACTCAGAGAACTAAATTTTGCGGTAGTTCCAGTTTACATTCGTGGTTCGCATTATGCCTGGCCAAGAACCAGGCTCCTGCCCCGTTTCTGTCGTTTAGAGATTATTTTTGGTCAGCCGAAAGAAAGAGGCTTTTTTTTAGAGTCAGGGCGGGAAAAAGAAATTAAAGATGATTACACCGCAATTGCGCAAGGACTAAGAGAAGAAGTATTAAAGTTAAGATAGAAAACTGAGACAATCGTTGATGTCATATATCAGGTTTAGGTTTATAGCGAAGTTTCGCTTCACACACTAAGAGGGGAGGTAAGAGATGCTGATTAAGGAAATAGGTTTAGAGGAATTAAATCCCCGGAAATTTATTAAGGAAAAAATAGCCGAGATTGCCTCAGAGGTAGGAGATGGTTTAGCCATCAACGCGCTTTCCGGAGGAGTGGATTCTTCGGTGGTAACCCTATTGGGCCATAAAGCATTAGGTAATCGCCTAAAAACCTATTTTATCAATAACGGGCTTATGCGCGAAGGTGAACCGGAGATGGTGGTCCGTATATTCAGGCAATTAGGTGTTCCTGTAGAGGTAGTTGATGCCCAGGAGCAATTTTTTAAAGCACTCAAAGGTGTTATTGACCCAGAAAAAAAACGGGAGGCAATTACCCAAACTTTCTATAAAGAAGTCTTTGCAAAATTGGTGAAGCTAAGCGCTGCCCGGTATCTCTTGCAAGGAACAATCCTGACGGACGTGGACGAGACCGTAGCAGGCATAAAAAGACAACATAATGTATTTGCCCAATTGGGCATTGACCCTAAGGAGGCATTCGGATATAAAATCATTGAGCCTTTAGTGCAGTTGCGCAAAAACGCGGTGCGAAAAGTAGCCAGAGCCCTAGGGCTACCTGATTCGATATATAAGCGTATTCCCTTTCCAGGACCGGCTTTGTCGGCGCGGGTTATTGGAGAGGTGACACCAGAGAGAATAAAAATAATAAGGAAGGCAACCGCGATTACCGAAGAAGAATTGGCTTCCCGTGGCGCCTTTCAATATCTGGCGATATTACATCAAGATAGGGTTACCGGCATCCGCGAGGGAAAAAGGGATTTTGGTTTACAGATTGAAGTGCGTTGCTGGGATAGCATTGATGCCCGCCTGGCGAAGCCAACAAAACTTCCTTACAAAGTTTTAGAGCGGTTAGCTACACGGATAGTCAAAGAGGTCCCGGGGGTGGTGAGTGTTACTTATAATATTACCCCAAAACCACCTTCAACTATAGAAGCAGTCTAATTTAGTCGTGATTGTCTTAATTATTTTAATATTCCTTATAGGTATGGGTTTGACTGCCTATGCCCTTTTTTCTTCTGGCTTGAGCCGGACACAAAAGAAAACAAAAAAGGTTTTTATGTCTGTATCTGAAGATGCGCGAGAGCAGGAGATTGTTGCCAAAGAACAGAAGATCTTAAGATTAGAGGAAAAAATCAAATCTTTAGAGGAGGAGTTAGAAAATTCAAGATTGGAGGGCACGAATATCCAGCAGGAACTGGAAAACTCGAAAGCCGCGGAGGCGCGCCTGAAGGAGGAATTGAAGCGTAGAGAAGAGTGGGTTGCAGAAAGTGAGGCTGAGTTGAAAAAGACAAAAGACCGCAGTCTTGAATTAGAAACGCAATTTAAAGAATTACAAGAACAATTGGCAGAAGAGTTTAACAAAGCCGTCGAGCTAAATCAGCAGCTTGCTCAAGCAAAAGAGCGCTTGCAAACTCTGGATAAAGAAAACAAAGAAAAGACAGATACAATCGAGTCTCTCAGACATCAAATTGAAGGCTACCTTAAACAGGTAAAATACTACCAGCAGATAGCCGAGGAATTGAAAAGGAAAGAGGAGATAAGCGAGTGGGTTCCCAAGACAGAGTTTAATCAACTTAATGAAGAATATACTCTCCTGGAAAAGGAATTAGAGGCAAAAGAGGAGTATATTGAGAAGTTAAAGCAGGAAGTTATCCGACTAAATAATCAGTTAAGAGAAAAACCACAAGGAGGTTTAGATGGAAGTGAACACAGCCATAAAAATACGCCGTAGTATCCGGGAATACCAGGATAAACCCATATCTAAAGAGATTTTAGAACAGTTGATCGATGCTGCGCGTTTTGCCCCTACTGCCCGCAATATCCAACCCTGGGAGTTTGTGATTATTACTAAAGAAGAGACGCTGAAGAAATTAGCAGAATTGGCAGATAACGGAAGGTTTATTGCTCAGGCAAAGGCCTGTATTGCCATATTTTGTCAGGATACCAAATATTATCTGGAAGACGGTTGCGCCGCGACACAGAATATTCTGCTTATGGCGGTAAGTTTGGGCCTGGGTTCTTGTTGGGTTGCCGGTGACAAAAAGCCGTATTGTTTGGCAGTGGCTAATTTATTAGGTGTACCGGCGGAATTGAAATTGGTAAGTCTTATTGCCCTTGGTTATCCGGCACCTAATCATGGATTTAAAATTGCACCAAAAAGAGACCTTAAAGAGCTAATCCACTGGGAGAAATTTTAATAAAAAACATAACAATCGCGTAGGCATAAAGGGTGCTTAAATTTCTTGTCTTAGCTATCTTTTTATAGTATATTTAATAATATTAATATTAATGGTGATGAGGAATTTTACTTTTTCAGTCGTTTGTATCAGGTGTCAGGTTTATAGAAAAAAGGAGAGTCTATGTTAAGATACCTTAGCGCAGGAGAATCGCACGGAAAGGCAATCCTGGCAATTCTAGAGGGTATGCCCGCAGGTCTTAAAGTAGAGGTGGCAAGGATTAATCAGGAATTAAGGCGTAGACAATCCGGTTTCGGACGCGGCAAAAGGATGGAGATGGAGAAGGATAGGGTTGAGATTCTTTCGGGTTTAAAAGCCGCTAAGACCTTAGGTAGTCCGATCGCGCTTTTGATTAAGAATAAGGATTTTAAGATTGAACAACTGCCTAAAGTGAACTCTCCGCGTCCGGGGCATGCGGATTTAGCAGGTGCCTTAAAATATGGTTTTACCGATATAAGGAATGTCTTAGAGCGGGCCTCGGCAAGAAGCACAGTGGCAACTGTGGCTATCGGGGCAGTCTGTAAGATATTTTTAGATGAATTTAGAATCAAGATCTCCAGTCGCGTCTTAACGGTTGGTGGCGAGACAAAAAGACGAGCAATGCAGAAAAAAATTAAAGAGGCGATTTTAAAGAAAGATACCGTCGGCGGAATTTTTGAGGTTGTGGCTAAGGGAGTGCCTTGCGGTTTGGGTAGTTATGTGCATCCTGACCGGCGCTTAGACAGTCGTCTTGCCAAAGAAATAATCGCTATTCCTGGAATTAAGGCAATAGAGATTGGTTTAGGTTTTGGTTATGCGAAGAGTTTTGGTTCAGAGGTTCACGATGAAATTTTTTATAATAAAACCAAAGGCTATTTTCGTAAGACCAATAATGCGGGAGGTATTGAAGGGGGGGTTTCCAATGGCGAGGATATAATTATCCGCGCCTGTATGAAGCCAATTTCTACCTTATTAAATCCCCTTAAATCGGTGAACATCTTAAGCAAAAAACCGCATCCTGCAAGCGTAGAACGTTCGGATATCTGCGTGGTTGAGGCTGCCGGCGTGATTGCGGAAAGCTGTCTTGCCTTCTGTATAGCCGAGGCAATCTTAGAAAAATTTGGCGCAGATACGCTTTCAGAAATTAAACACGCCTACCAGTTTTATCTTCAGCGCATAAAAAAATAGCGTTAGAAAATCACCTCCTTTACGTCTATTGAAGTAAGGCAAAGGCGAGGTATTTGCTATTTTTAGAAAGGAGGTGATTGTGATGCAAAAGATAATGGACTTAGAGGTAGTGCGTCTTTACCGCTTCGGTTCTGATTCCAAAATCAAGGCCTTTGTGGATGTGGCAATTGGTGATTTTGTGGTTAAAGGCCTACGTCTCATTGAGGGTAAAAACGGGTTATTTTTGGGTCTACCGCAAGAGAAATCTCCCAAGGATGGTAAATGGTATAACTCCTTTTATCCCAGAAACAAAGAGGCACGCCAGCAACTGATGGAGGTGGTTTTAGCCGCATATGAGGAAAGTTAAATGGGTTAAAGAAGCGCCTGCCTTACTTTTAGGGGTAGGCGCTTCGGTTATTTATATATAGGTAATTAGCTTTCACAATAGCGGCTGATTATGTTTGACGCCATTTTAACTCTATGTTAGAATTAAGGATATAAAGGCCATGGGAAATATTTATCTTGTTGGTTTCATGGGCACAGGTAAAACTGCTGTAGGAAGAGAATTGGCGAAGAAGAAAAAATGGCAGTTTATGGACCTAGATGAATTAATTGCCTTAAGGGAAAAACAAACCATTGTTGATATCTTTGCCAAAAAGGGCGAGGCTTATTTTCGGCGCACAGAGACAAAAATCTTAAAAGAGGTGAGTTCGCAAAATAAGTTTGTGGTTGCCTGTGGCGGAGGAATTGTGATTAATTCTGAGAACATAAAGGTAATGAAGGAAACAGGAATTATCATCTGTCTTACGGCAACGCCGCAGGTAATCTTAAAGCGCACCTCCGGCTCTACGGCGCGACCACTTTTGAATGTCAAGGATCCAAAGCAACAGATTGAACTTTTACTTAAACTGCGTGCGCCATATTATGCACAGGCAGATGTAATGATTGATACATCTGATTTATCCATAAAAGAAGTGGTAGAAAAAATTGATAAATTAATTCAAGGAAGGACAAAAGCAAAACGCAAAAAGAATTAGCAAAGATGACGGAAATTGAGGCACTTATCAGTTTAAATATGGTTAGTGCTATCGGCGGATTGCGGCTGAAGCAGCTGCTTGAGGCCTTTGGTCGTCCGCAGGATATACTCAGGGCATCTTTTGAGAAGTTAAAAGAGGTACCGGGAATTGGCGAAAAGATTGCCTCAGCGATTATTTCCCTTAAAACGGAAGATTTAAAAAATGAACTGGCATTAATTAAAAAATATAACCTAAAGGTAATTACCTGGCAGGATAGCGATTATCCGCAAAACCTAAGAGAGATTATTGATCCTCCTGCGGTAATTTATGCAAAAGGAGAAATAAGACCTGAGGATAAATTTAGCCTGGCGATTGTGGGTAGTCGCCGAGCATCTTTTTATGGATTATCCCAGGCAGAAAGATTTGCAGGCGAATTAGCCCGAAGAGGTTTTACCATTGTCTCAGGAATGGCACGGGGAGTTGACTCTTCTGCTCACCGTGGTTGTCTTAAGGTATCAGGCAGGACGATTGCGGTCTTAGGAAGCGGATTGTTAAATATCTATCCGCAAGAAAATTTAGAATTGGCAGAAAAGATTTCTTCTTGTGGTGCAGTAATTTCTGAATTTCCTTTAAATACACCTCCTAAAAAAGAAAACTTTCCCCGACGTAATCGCATTATCAGCGGTTTAAGTTTAGGTGTATTGGTAGTGGAGGCGGCAAGAAATAGCGGTGCCCTAATTACCGCGGACTTTGCCCTGGAGCAAGGTCGTGAGGTTTTCGCCTTACCGGGAAAAGTTGATACGCGTAACTCCTTTGGGACAAATGAATTGATTAAACAGGGAGCGAAATTAGTTTCTTGCGTTGAAGATATATGGGAAGAATTTAAGGATCTGGGTCGGCAGCACTTAGATGCCCAGGCAAACGGATTAATGCAATTGTCTAAATCCGTCTTAGAAAAGCCAATTAAATCTAATCTGCCAGAAGAAGACAACTTGTATGGTTTAATAACCCAGGAACCGATAACCTTAGATGAAATTATTGAAAAGACAAATATGAGGGTTAGTCAGGTTGCGGATATACTTTTAAGCTTACAGATAAAGAAATTAATTAAACAATTACCGGGAAGGCAATTCATAAGGACGGAATAAATGCCAGAGAAATATTTGGTTATTGTAGAATCACCGACCAAGGCCAAGACTATTGCAAAGATCCTGGGTGATAATTTTTCCGTTGTTTCTTCTATGGGGCATCTGATTGACCTTCCACAAAAACAACTAGGGATAAACATCAATAATGATTTCAAGCCCTATTATGTGGTTATCCCAGGCAGACAAAAAATTTTAAACGCCTTAAAGAAAGAGGCCAAAGATAAAGATAAAATCTATCTGGCAACTGATCCTGACCGGGAAGGAGAGGCCATTGGCTGGCACATCAAAGAGCGTCTCTTTAAGGAGAAAGAGGTGTGGCGTGTTGTTTTTCATGAAATTACCCCTTTAGCCGTAACTGAGGCGTTTAATTCTCCGCGTGATTTTGATATGAAGATGGTAGAGGCACAAGTCAGCCGCAGAATTTTAGACAGGATTGTGGGTTATTTTTTGAGTCCACTTTTATGGAAGAAAATCGCCCGAGGTTTAAGTGCCGGCAGGGTTCAGTCGGTAGCCTTAAAGTTAATTGTGGAAAGAGAAAACAAGATTAAAGACTTTGTCCCGCAAGAATATTGGGAGATTGAGGCAGAATTAAAAAAGCTCTCCGGCACAAATTCGTTTTTAGCGAAGTTAGAGAAGATATCCGACAAAAAACCTCGGATAAAAAATAACCAAGAGGCACAAAGTTTAGTTGAAGAGATAAAAGATAAGACATTTAAGGTCATAGAAATAAAAAAGACGAAAAAGAAACGTTTTCCCCCGCCTCCTTTTGTTACGAGTACCTTGCAGCAGGAGGCATTTAATAAATTAAAATTTCATGCCACCAAGACAATGATTGTTGCCCAGCAACTTTATGAAGGTATAGATATCGGCGAGGGTAATCCGGTAGGTCTGATTACCTATATGCGCACCGATTCTGTGCATGTCGCTGCCGAGGCAATTAAAGAGGTAAGAACATTGATCTTAAAAGAATTCGGCGAGCGTTATCTACCCCCTAAACCCAATGTTTACAAAACAAGAAAGTTTGCCCAAGGGGCCCATGAGGCAATACGGCCAACATTAATCTCTCACTCACCACAGACGCTTAAAGAATTCTTAAGCCCCGACCAATATAAATTATATACATTGATTTATAATCGGTTTATCGCCAGCCAGATGACCGCGGCAGAATATGCGTTAACCGTTGGAAAGATAAAGGCAGGGGATAAATATCTATTTGTTGCCTCGGGAAGCGAGCTTTTGTTTGATGGTTTTTTGGTTGTTTATGACAAAGAAGAAGAGCCAAAAAATATTATTCCACCTTTAGAAAAGGATGAAATATTAGATTTGCTAAAACTCATACCCTCACAGCATTTTACCAAGCCGCCACCAAGATTTTCTGACAGTTCTCTGGTAAGAACAATGGAAGAGAAGGGTATCGGCAGGCCTTCTACCTACGCACCGATAATTTCTACATTACTTTTGCGCAATTATGTGCGCCGCATCAAGGGTTATTTCTATCCGACCGAATTAGGGTTTAAGGTTTGCGAAATGCTGGTGGCATATTTTCCTAAGATTATGGATGTTAAATTTACCGCTTTGATGGAAGAAGAATTGGATGAGATTGAAGCAGGCAGGTTAGATGGGGTTAAGGTATTAAAAGATTTCTATATACCTTTTAAGGAAAGTCTTGATTTTGCCGAAGGGCATATTAAAAAGGAAGTAATCCAGACTGCCACGATATGTGATAAGTGCGGACGCCCAATGATTATAAAATGGGGCAGGAAGGGAAAGTTTTTAAGTTGTGCAGGTTATCCAGAGTGTAAGAATTCTAAACCCATTACTACCGGCGTAAAGTGTCCTGAACCCGGTTGCGCGGGAGAATTGATTGAACGCCGCTCTAAGCGCGGGTTCTTTTATGGTTGTTCTAATTTTCCTAAATGTAGATTTACCTCACAGACCCTACCCAAAGAAGAAAAGGGATAGTTAATGTGGAACGTTTTTTAGAGAAATTTATCCGCTATTTACAGATTGAAAAGAACTATTCTTCCTATACGATATTAAATTATCAACTTGATCTAAAAGACTTTGAGAAATTTTTGGGGGATACTGCCTTAGAGAAGGTGGATTACTTGGTTTTAAGAAAATACCTGGCGAGATTAAAAGAGAGAAATTTGTCTAATCGTACGCTCAACCGACATCTTTCTAGCCTAAGGTCATTTTTTAAATTTTTGGTGCGCGAGGGTTATTTAAAGAATAATCCGATATCAAGTATTTTAAGTCCAAAGCAGGAAAGACATCTGCCGGTTTTTTTGACTGAAGAAGAGGTAGTCCGTTTGATCGAATCAGTAATTCCCAACGATGAAAGGGGATTACGTGACAGGGCGATCCTGGAGACATTTTATTCTACGGGGATGCGCATTTCGGAATTAGCCAGCTTAAATATTGACGATATAGATTTTATCGGCGGTATAGTTAAGGTCCTAGGAAAAGGTAAGAAGGAGCGTCTTGCTCCTATCGGTGAGAAGGCAATTTCTTCTATAAGAAGTTATCTTGATAAACGTAAGAAATCTTCCGCAGCCATTTTCTTAAATAAAAGTGGCAGACGTATTACTACCCGCGGGATACGTAATATCATCTATAAATACATCCGTCTTGCCGGCATAAAACAAGGGATATCTGCCCATACACTGAGACATTCTTTTGCCACGCACCTGTTAAACCGGGGAGCAGATTTAAGAAGTGTGCAGGAGCTCTTAGGGCATGCGCATCTCTCCACGACACAGATTTATACTCACCTGACCACCGAGAGATTAAAGGATATTTATGATAAGACGCACCCCCGTGCCTGATTTGGCGTATAAATTAGGGGATATAGTACATATAGTAAGGGTAGAGAATTTATAAGGAAGTTAAATTATGTTTATATTATATGATTTGATATTTTTGCTGATTGCAATTATTTCTTTGCCGAGGTATTTATACCAAAGAAAATTCCATCAGGGATTCATTCAGCGTTTGGGAATATTACCCAAAGGGTTAGATTTAAACAGACCTTTCTGGATACATGCGGTAAGCGTAGGGGAGGTAATGGCAGTAAAGGGGCTCGTTGAGGCCTTAAGAGAGAACTATCCGGATAAAAAAATAGTCATTTCTACAGTTACGCCTACGGGCAATAAGATTGCTTTAAAGATTGCGGAAGGAGGGAATTTTGTTACCTATCTGCCTTTAGATTTTAGTTTTATTATTAGAGGTGTCGTGAAGCAGATTAATCCGGCTTTGTTTATTTTAGCCGAAACAGAAATCTGGCCGAATCTAATCACCACACTTTTTAAATTAAAGGTGCCGATAATCCTGGTAAACGGCAGGATTTCAGATAGTTCTTTTTTGGGATACCGGGCCATAAAATTTCTCCTTAAGTCCATACTAAATAAGATCAGTGTTTTTTGTGTCCAGTCAGAATTGGATGCGAGGCGTTTTATAGCATTAGGCGTATTGAAAGATAAAATTCATATCACCGGAAATATGAAATTTGACTTAAGGCCGCCGCTTCTAAATCTCGCCCATCTTAATCTCAGATTAAAAACGGATGAACAATTGTTGGTTTGTGGTTCAACGCATCATAAAGAAGAAGAAATTATATTGGGGGTCTATCAAAAATTATTGACGGAATTCCCCAAGTTAAGGCTCTTGATTGCCCCCCGTCATCTGGAAAGGGTGCGGGAAATTGAGAATCTTATTTCTTGTGCTGGATTTATTCCCCACAGACTAAGTAACAACCTTACAACTCTACCGCCCCACAGTCCTACAAGCGTATTTATTTTAGATACTATCGGTCAGCTCTTAAACTACTATGCTCTGGCAGATATTGTTTTTGTAGGCGGGAGTCTGGTTAAAATCGGTGGGCAC
Organism: Candidatus Omnitrophota bacterium; assembly: GCA_023819625.1. Lineage (GTDB taxonomy): Bacteria > Omnitrophota > Gorgyraeia > Gygaellales > Profunditerraquicolaceae > JAMWCK01. The sequence goes on from JAMWCK010000016.1 coordinate 13,376, forward strand.
AATCTCTTAGAGCCGGCAGCACAGGGCAAGGCGGTAATATTTGGCCCGTATATGTTTAATTTCCGTGATATTGCGTATTTATTTTTAAGGCATAAGGCTGCTATCCAAATACATAATCCGCAGGAACTAAAGGAACAAATAAGATATTTACTTAATAACCCCAAGGCGAAAGAAGAATTAGCGCAGGCCGCCAGGGCAGTGATTATCCAAAATCAAGGTGCGACCCTAAGGAATCTAAAGGTAATTAGACGACTTTATGCGCCAACATCTCTATAATTTAGCCACGGATAAAACCCAGGGTTTTGTTCCTGGGATAATCAAGATATTTTTGTTTTTATTGTCTTTGGTCTATGGTTTAACGGTAAGGATACTTGCCTTTTTTTATCGTATTAAACCTTATTGTTTTGATTGTAAGATTATCGGTATTGGTAACATTACTTTAGGCGGTACAGGAAAGACGGCTTTAGTGGAATACGTTGCCCGATACCTAAAAAGCCAAGGGCATAAATTCGCAATAATCAGTAGGGGTTACAAGAAACAGACTAAAGGCTATACACCAAATGTTATAGGCTATGAGGAAATGGGCGATGAGCCATATATGCTTCAGAAAAGATTAACCGATGTACCCGTTATTGTAGATACAAATAGAATCCGTGCCATAAGCAGGGCAACGAGGGATTATCCTTTAGATATAGTTATTCTGGATGATGCATTTCAGCAATGGAGAATAAAAAAAGATTTAGAGATTGTTACGATTGACGCAGTGCGTCCCTTTGGTAATGGACAGCTGATTCCGCGCGGGATCTTACGCGAACCGTTATCTTCTTTAAGGCGTGCAGATATAATAGTTATCACCAAGGCCAATCTTATCTCCGACACAGATCTAAAAAATATAAAAGATATTTTATCAAGGATAAATCCCAAAGCAGAAATCTTTGAATCAATACATCATCCTGTAGGATTTTATCGTCTCGGTGAACCAGAGTGTTTATTGCCCCAAGAAACCATTGTTGGAAAACCCGTAACTTTATTTTCGGGAATTGGTAGTCCGGATTCCTTTGAGCAGTTAATCAGAAATATGGGGATTAAGATTGGTCTAGTGTTTAGATTTCCCGACCACCAGGCTTATACAAACAGGCAGATAGAAAGAATTATTAATGAGTCTTTTAAGAAAAATATAGAAAATATAATTACTACGGAAAAAGATGCAGCTAGACTTACAGTTTTATTTCCTGCCCATTCTCTATCGCCCATTATGGTCTTAAGGATAGAATTAAAGATTATCTATGAAGAAGAAAGATTTAATAGACTGCTTGGCCTGCGCCGGTATTAAAATCTTTGGTCCGCTGATTAGGGGGATACCAAAATCCTGCGCCTATTTTTTAGGCCGAAGATTAGGAGATTTATTATATTGCTTTGATTTAAGACACCGCGCCATTGCCTACGCGAATATAAAGAGTGTCTTTATTAATAAATTATCGCCGGCAAAGTTATC
>JAMWCK010000017.1 GCA_023819625.1 Candidatus Omnitrophota bacterium
CCAGTGACCTCTCCGATAATTTCAATATTACCAATACCATTTTGTAACGTAAGAACGTGGGTATTATCCTGGACTAATGCCTTGGCCTGAGTGATTGCCTCCTTTGTATTGTATGCCTTAACACAGAGAATAATTAAATCCGCATATTTAATTTCGTTTACTTCAGCGGTGGCTTTTACTCTTACCTGCCAATTTCCAGAAATACCTTCAATTTTAATACCCTGCACATTAATCGTCTGTGCGCGTTCTTTATTATAATCTAAAAGCCAGAGTTCATCTTCTGAGCTTGCCAGAAATCCGGCAAGTAAACACCCCATCGCCCCCGGACCTACGATTACAATTTTCATAATAATACCCTCCGCATATATAAAGGATCAAAGTAGGTGGCAGATAATTTATTAATTACCTTCTCTGAGTTAAGTTCTTTATCGAGATGAAAATTCAAAAAGGCATTCAGGATTGCATTTAATTGGTTTTTTATCTGGGGATTCATCCCCAGCTTAAGATTATTTTTAATATCATTTTTTTCAATATGTAAAATTGAGGCAATTGTTCCCCGAAAAATTAGACGACTGGTGGTATCTTTCTGCTGACAGCGTAGGCAAAGTAAACCTCCGAGGTTTAAACTAAACCACGATTGGTCTAAAATCTTCCTGCCACAAGAAACGCAAGAATCAAGATGTGGCTTAAATCCAGAAAGGGCTAATAGCTTAATCTTAAATATTGTGGCAATCTTATCGGCATCATAAGTATTTTCTAACTCGTTAAGGCAGCTGAGAAGTAAATTAAATACCTCTTCGTTTTTATCTTCCTGCGGCATGAGTTTAGCAGTTAACTCTGTCATCATACTGGCAATACCTACCTTATGGATATCTTTCCTGATTAAATCAAAATTATTTTTTAAATCGCAGGCGCTTACCAGGTGTAATGCCGAATTTCGCTTTGTATAAAATATTATCTCGTTGTTTGAAAAAATCTCTAAAGTGCTGGCAAATTTAGAGGGATCCTGCCTAATTCCTTTGAGGACTCCATTAATTTTACCAAAATCACGCGTGTAAAAGCAAACCACAAGCGAAGTCTCACGGAGGTCGCGTTTATTTAATATAATTCCTTCGCTTTTCTGAATGGGCATATTTTATAACTAAGGGTTAATAAGAGAACGTAAAAGGAAATCTTCTTCTTTCTGCATGCAAAGCTTACTCTTCCTATCATTATCATTATAACCAAAAATATGCAATAGGCCGTGAATTATGTATCTATACAGCTCAGATGCGGAGGTAACCTTAAAAATTCGCGCATTCCTTAGTGCTGTTTCTGTAGAAATAATGATGTCTACACACAGATATTTTTTATCTAGGGAATTGTCAAAGGAAAGCACATCCGTCGGATAATCCTCGCCGCGATAAAACAGATTAAATTCACGTATCTGTTTATCATCCACAAAAAGAATAGTTATTTCACCGGATTTCTTAAGTGCCTTTTTGTAAGACAGGACACCCCGGACTACTTCTTTTATCTCTTTAAGGCTAAGGGGAATTTTCTTTTGTAGATTTTTTATGATTATCTGCACTTTTTGAATCTTTAAGGATAGGAAATTCTTGAGTGGTATATACCTGTTAATATCCGGATGAAAACCGCGGCAATCTTCTCTAGATCTTTTAAGGTAAGATCGCACTCATCAAGTTGACCATCAATAAATCTATTGTTAATAATCTTGTGTACCAACTCTTTAATCTTCTGGGGACTAGGATTCTCTAAGGCACGTGTCGCTGCCTCTACTGAATCTGCCAGGAGCACTATTGCCGTCTCTTTGGTTTTTGGCCTTGGTCCAGGATAACGAAAACCTTCTTCCTTTATCTCATAGTCTTCCTCCAGATTCTCCAAGGCGCGACGATAAAAATAATAAACTAAACTGTTTCCGTGATGCTGCAAGATAAAATCTATCAGGCGTGGATTAAGTTTGTATCTTTTAGCCAACTCCACTCCCTCACGGACATGGTTCATAATTATCAGTTTACTCATATGCGGAGATAGACCATTGTGCTTACTTTCGTAGATATTTTGATTTTCACTAAAATAATCAGGTTTATTGATTTTACCGATATCATGATAATAGGCGCCGATTCGGGCTAATAAACCATTAGCCCCTACACTTATGCAGGCAGCATCAGAGAGATTTCCTACCACCAGACTGTGATGATATGTTCCTGGCGCCTCCAAAACCATCCGCTGTAAAAGGGGGTGATTAAAATCTGCCAATTCTAACAAACTGATATTGGTTACTGTCTTAAAAAGGTATTCAAAAAGCGGTAGGACGCCAAGGACGACAATACTTGAAACCACTCCGTTAAGCAAAAAGAAAAAAGAACTCATTAGATTTACTCTGCCGGAGAATAGGAAATGAGTAAAACTTATAAGCAATGCCTGGATGATACCGCTAATAAATCCGGCGCGGATAATCACACTGCGTCGTCGGGCATTTAAGACTAAAATACTTGCAACCATCCCACTTACAAAAAAAATTAGCCCTAAATCTAAACGGTTTGCCCATAAAGAAGCTAAAACAAAAGAAGTTGCCAGGCTAATAACCAACGATAACTCTAAATCATTAAATAAGATAGTTGCCAACATTGGAATAAGAGAAAAAGGAATATAAAATCTTGCTTTCCCATGAGTAATGACAAAATAACTAACACTAAAGGCAATGACAAAAAGAAAGATCAGATTAAGCAGGCTGTATTTTAACTGCGATTGACGACATTTAAGATAAATAACCAGGGATAAAAGGAATGTAGGAACAAGGAGATTAAGGCGCAAAATAGAACCGATTAAAAATGTACTGATTGCCCCAAGAATAAATTTTAGCGTATAGTTATTTATGATTGACTTTTTCATAGGCCTCAATGATTGTTTGCACGAGGGCATGTCTGACGACGTCCTGTCCAGTAAAGTAAACGAATTTAATCCCAGGAATATCTTTTAATATTTCCTGCGCCTGAAGTAGACCAATAGGTTTTCCGTCAGGTAAATCGCTCTGGGTCAAGTCTCCGGTAATCACCGCCTTGGAGTCAAAACCTAAACGGGTAAGGAACATCTTCATCTGTTCACGCGTGGCATTCTGGGCTTCGTCAAGAATAATAAATGCGTCATTTAAGGTCCTACCACGCATATAGGCTAAAGGAGCAACCTCAATGGTGCCGGTCTCAAGGTATTTCTCAATCCGCTCTGCCTCCATCATATCATAAAGGGCATCATAAAGAGGCCGAAGATACGGCGAGATCTTCTCATACATATCTCCCGGCAAAAATCCCAAGGATTCACCCGCCTCAATTGCCGGGCGGGTAAGAATAATCCTTCGAACTTCCTGTTTCTTCAAGGCCTCTACTGCACAGGCCATCGCCAGATATGTCTTTCCTGTACCCGCAGGGCCAATTCCAAAGACGATATCGTATTTTCTAATTGCCTCCACATATTCACGTTGACCCTGGGTACGCGGTCCAATAATCTTACCGCCTAAAGGAGATGTAACCGGCGCACCTTCAATATTAAAATTGTGCGCTCTTCGGACGGTTGGCTGACTACCTTTCTTAAAATTGGCAATCAGATAACTGATATCTGTGTTTGTGAGTTCTCCAGAATCAGAACGAATAGCAGTTAAGATATGTTCAATTATCTCTGATGCCTTTTTAAGGTTGGTAACGGTACCACTTAACTTCAAATAATCTCCGCGTAAGGAAAGTTTAACCTTAAACTCCTTTTCAATCTTTTTGATGTTTTCATCGCGGGTCCCAAAGAGAAGTTGGGCTTCTTGATGGCTTTGTAATCTAATCAGCTTATCCATAGGATTTTTATTTCAGATTTTCCGGCGTTTCTTTTATCTGAATCTCTTTGTATCCTTCCTGGGGGATATTAATAATTTGTCCCGGATAAATCTTATCCGGTGCTTTTAAGACATCCTTATTTGCCTCGTAAATCTTAAGCCACTTCTTGGTTGTGCCATAAAATTTTTTAGAGATCTTTTGTAAGGTATCGCCCTTTTCCACAGTATATCTCTCCAATGTTGGTTTCGGGGCTAGCGTATCGGCAATCATCGCCGGTTCGCTTTGTATAATATACCCCCGGTTTCCTGCGGTCAAATCGCTCTCTTGTGTACTTAGGGGTTTTTTGATGGTCAAGCCGCTTTCTGCGGTAGGTTTTTTCTTGCATGTCTTTTCGAATTTTATTGGTGGGTAAAGTTCTACCTCTATGACCTGGGTGGTTCGCGTAGTCTTTCTTGCACCTGTATCTGGCATTTTAGGCTCACCTTGAAGGTAACCGCGATTACCCAAAGTTAAATCTTGGTCAACGCGGTCCTTAGTAACCTTATAGGTTCTCACCGTGCAGCCCAAAAAACTCAAAAGAAAAAATCCAAATACCAAAATGACCATTAAAAATTTAATTTTATTTTCCATCCACCCTCCTCCTTCTTTAAACCTGATACCTGATACGATTGTCTTAGATATCAAGTATCAGGTTTTGTCTTTTATTTTAAGGTGTTGTCTTTTCGTAACCTTTATCCCCAATTCTTTTAACTGTTTTTCATCTACTTTTGAAGGCGCACCCGTCAAAGGACAAATCGCCGAGGCAGTCTTGGGGAAAAGAATAACCTCGCGGATACTCTCCACATCCACTAATATTGCCAGGAGTCTATCCAGACCAAAGGCAATTCCGCCGTGAGGAGGTGCGCCGAATTGAAATGCGTCTAAGAGAAAACCGAAACGTCGGTACGCCTCTTCTTTGCTCATTCCGATAAGTCTAAAAATCCTCTCCTGCAATTGTGGGTTATGAATTCTAATTGAGCCAGAACCTATCTCCATACCATTTAAGACCAAATCATAAGAACGCGCCCTAACCTTCTCTTGGGCCTTCTCTAAAATATCTAAATCTAAAGGATGGGGAGCAGTAAAAGGGTGATGTTCGCTCTCCCAACGCCTTTCTTCTTCATTATACTTAAATAAAGGAAAATCGGTCACCCACAAGAAGGCAAATGGGCAACCCATCTCTTTTCTTAAATCGGGTTTATCTGAGCCATACTTCGTCTGCGTTTCGCTATATTTAAGACGTGGGAAAGGGATCTTTAGAGTCAATCCCTTTAATTCCTTAAATATCAACTGCATTAACCTTTCACTTAATGAAAGCACATCGTCTTCATCAACAAAAGACATCTCTAAATCCAGTTGAGTGAATTCCGGCTGTCGGTCTGCCCTGAGGTCTTCGTCACGGAAGCACTTGGCAATCTGGTAATATCTCTCAATGCCAGAAACCATAAGAATTTGCTTAAAGAGTTGAGGTGATTGCGGTAGGGCAAAAAATTCACCGGGATTAATTCGTGATGGCACTAAATAATCACGCGCCCCCTCGGGTGTAGATTTAGTCAAAAGTGGGGTCTCACACTCAATAAAACCCTCACAATCCAAAAAATTACGGATTATTTTATAAAGGCGATGCCGCAAGATAAAATTATTAAAAACAGTCCTTCTTCTTAAATCTAAATAGCGATATTTTAAGCGGGCTTCTTCTGTCACGTTGAGTTTCTCTTCAATTTCAAAGGGTGGGGTAAGACTTGAATTTAAGATCTCTAATTCTTTACTTAAAAGCTCAATCTCCCCTGTAGGTAATTTCGGATTTGCTGTGCCCTGAGGTCTTTTATTTACCTTTCCGCTTACGCGAATAACAAACTCATTTCTTAATTCTTGGGCTTTCTGATAGGCAGAGGCAGACTCTTGGGGGACGAATACGACCTGGGTTAGACCATCACGGTCGCGTAAATCAATAAAAATGAGTTTTCCGTGGTCACGCCGTCTGGCTACCCAACCACAAAGGGTAACTTCCTTACCTACATCATTAATGGTTAATTGACCGCAGGTATGTGTGCGTAACATTTATATGGGTTAATTTCGTTGTTTTTGCTATAGAAGTTAATATTCTTCTAATAAGTTCATTAAATGAGTCGGTTAGATATTTGCTTTTTAATATTTAATATTAAGTCTTGTCTTTTTACCTGCCTCTGCTGTCCTAAGACCATATCTTTCAAAGTTACCACATCTTTTTTCAGTTCGTCTTCACCAATAATCACCACGAATTTCGCCCCCAAATCGTTTGCCTTACGCATTGCCCCTTTTAGGGATTTATTTTCATAATCCATATCTGCAGTAATCTCTTGTTTACGCAAATTATCTAATAATCTAAGCGCCTGTTTTTTTGCCTCTTCTTCTAAAGGTATCACATAAACTAAATTTTTACTTGACGCATTGATATCTTTACACCTTGACACTAACAATAATCTTTCCATCCCAAAGGCAAACCCCATTGCGCCTATCTGTGGACCACCTAACTCTTGCGCCAGATTATCGTATCTACCCCCTGCACCTAAGGCATCCTGACTGCCCAAATCTGTGTGGGTAATTTCAAAAACCGTGCGCGTATAATAATCCAGACCACGTACTAAATGCGGAGTAACTTTATAGTTTATTTTCAATAAATCTAATCCCTCCTTTACCTTTCCAAAATGCATAAGGCAATCTGGGCAAAGATAACTCTCCTTTTTAAGATCCAATCCCCTGACCATTTCTCTACAACCAGGTTTTTTACAATCAAGAATCCTTAAAACGTTCTTTTTGATGCGAACCTTACAATCAGCACAAAGTCTATTCGCATGGGGGGTTAATTGTCTACGCAATATTTCTGCCCACCTTTCTTTATCCTGTTTACATCCTAAACTATTAATTTTAATTTCATAGCCATTAATTGAAAAATTCTTAAGCAAATTATCGGCTAAAGAAATAATTTCAACATCTACATATGGATCTGTTGAACCAATAACTTCGCAACCCAGGTGATGAAATTGTCGCAGACGACCTTTCTGCGGACGCTCCAGACGAAACATCGGTCCTAAATAATAAAGTTTTATAAACTTCACAGTCTTATCTAAATTATTCTCTAAGTAGGCACGCACAATTGGGGCAGTCCCCTCTGGCCGCAGGGCAAATAAATTCTTCCCGTGCCTAACGAGAAACATCTGCTTCTGGACTATTTCCGAAGAAATTCCCAAGGTTCGATCAAACAAGGAAGCCTCTTCAATTAGAGGAAGTCGGATCTCCTGGTAATTATAACAAGAAAAGATTTTGCGGCCTATGTTTTCTAAATTCTGCCAAGAGTATGACTCTTCAGGCAGAATATCTTTTGTCCCCGGAATTTTTTTAAACATAATTTAGGTCAGAATGGAATACCAAGAAAGGAAAACACCTATATTACCTTCTTTTTCATTTCCAGACCAGGTTTAAAGACCACGACTTTTCGCGGCGGGACGGGCACTACTTGACCGGTACGCGGATTCCTGCCGGTGCGCGCCTTTCTCTGTTTAATCTTGAAAACGCCAAAATTGCGTAGTTCAATCTTCTCGCCTCTGACCAAGGCCTCAATAATGTAATCAAACGTCTTCTGAACTACCTTTTTTACTACTACCTGTTTAAGATTGGTTTCATCAGCGACCTTTAAGATGATATCCTTTTTTGTCACCTGTCACCTCCTAATTTTCTTAACTATAATAACAACAAAAAGTTACATTGTCAAGGAAAAACTACTCTCGTTTTTTGTCAGATAACCATAACCAAACTACGAGGTTGGTAGGGTATATCTCTAAATTACCACCGATACCCTTTCTGCACCGAGAAGGGATTCAATATCCTGAATCAATTTTTCTGAAGGCGAAACGTAAAACGCCTCACCCACTACTAATTGTATCCGGGATTTATTCGGGGTATCTAAATGTAAGTAAATAGGGACCTTGCCATAAGAAGAGACGAGTAATTCTTTTAAGCTTGCAAACAAATTTTCTCGGATACCCGTAAGGTTAATATTAATGGCATTAATTAGTTTATAGACCTCATCAATAGGAAATAAATCATTGGCAATGACTTTTGGCGTTTCTTCTCTTAAGTTGAGCCTTCCTTTTATCATCACCACAGTATTGGGTAGAATATAGCGAGAGATCTTTTGATAGGTGACAGGAAAGACCAAAACTTCTACTGCACCATCTAAATCCTCCAGTTTTAAGATTGCCATCTTCTCCTGCTTTGCCCGGGTAAGGGCGTGTTTAATTTTGGCGATTAACCCCACGAGTTTTATTTCTGCACCATCAGGACACTTAGAAAGATTAGCGCAGGAATTAGAAGTAAAGCGTCTTAACTCTGCAGCATAACGTGCTAAAGGATGGCCGCTAATATAAAAACCGAGCATCTCCTTTTCAAAACTCAAAAGTTGTGGTTCTGGCCATTCTTTTACCGGTGGTAAATTAACCGAAGACTGCCCAAAGCCATTCTGGGAATAGTTTAAGTCAAAAAACGACAATTGCCCTTTAAGTCTTTCTCTATTAACTTTTGCCGCGTTTTCCATCACTATATCTAATGCAGCGACCATCTGGGCACGCGGCATCCGGAAGCTATCCATGGCGCCGCACTTAATAAGACTCTCCAGAACCTTTCTATTTACTAAACGTAGGTCAATGCGTTGACAGAAATCTTCTAATGAACTAAACTTACCTTCTTTACGCGCCCCAACGATAGATTCGATTGCTCCTGCCCCTACATTCTTTATCGCCAGCAGGCCAAAACGGATGGTTTTTTCATCGGTTGTCTTAAATAGGGCATCGCTTTCATTGATATCGGGTGGTAAAATTTTTATTCCCATACGATTCGCCTCATTAACATATTCTACAATTTTATCAGTATTATCGCGTTCAGAATTTAACAGCGCAGTCATAAATTCTACGGGAAAATTCGCCTTTAGATAAGCGGTACGATAGGAAATTAAGGCATAGGCAGTGCTGTGGCTGCGATTAAAACCGTATCCAGAAAAATATTCAATCTGGTCAAAAATCCTGTTTGCCACAGACTCGCCGATACCGTTTTTTATACACCCTAAGACGAAATTTTTTCTTTGTTGCTCCATTACTTCAGGGATTTTCTTACTCATTGCCCGACGCAATAAATCTGCCTGGGCAAGACTAAATCCTGCTAAAGAAGAGGCAATCTGCATAATCTGTTCCTGATAAACCATAATCCCGTAAGTATCTTTTAAGATTGCTTCTAATTTTTGATGGTCATATTTTATCGAAACGCGCTTATGTTTGCGTTGGATAAAGTCATCAACCATACCTGAACCAATAGGCCCCGGCCGATACAAAGCCAAAATGGCAATAAGGTCTTCAAAAGAACTGGGTTCTAATTTTTTGAGCAAGTCGCGCATTCCCGAACTTTCTAGTTGAAAGACGCCGATTGTCTGGGCAGAAGACAATAATCTATAAGTAGATGGTTCATCTAATGGAATATTATTGATATCGATAGTCTTACCTTTAATTTCTTTAATCATTTTTGTCGTTTCATCAATAACCGTTAAGGTCCTTAAGCCTAAGAAATCCACCTTTAACAAACCAATCTTCTCTAAGGTCTCCATGCTGTAGCCGGTGGTTATCTGCCCATCCGCTGTCTTAAATAAAGGCATATAATTATCTAATGGCTTATCAGCGATTACTACCCCTGCGGCGTGAATTGAGGCATGACGGTTTAAACCCTCCAGCATCATCGCCGTATTAATTAAATTGAAAATCTGTGGGTCATGCTTATAAAGATTATTTAATTCTGACTCACTCTCTAGAGCTTCTTTTAGGGTGATATCTGGCTCAGGTGGAATCATTTTGGCAATGCGGTCAACCTCGGCATAACTTAACCCCATCACCCTACCTACGTCCCGCACCACCGCTCGCGCCTGCATAGTACCAAAGGTAATAATCTGGGCAACATTCTCTTGACCGTATTTTTTCGTTACATAATCAATAACCTCCTGCCTTCTCTCATAACAAAAATCTATGTCTATATCCGGTAGACCCAGACGTTCAGGATTTAAAAAACGCTCAAATAACAAACCGTATTTTAAAGGATTTATATCCGTGATACCCAATAAATAACTTACCAAACTCCCGGCAGCCGAGCCCCGACCCGGCCCCACAGGAATGCCTTTTTCTTTGGCATAATTGATAAAATCCCAGACAATTAAGAAGTAACTTAAAAAACCCATGTCTTTGATAATTTTCAATTCGTGCTCAAGGCGTTCCTTGATAAATGGATTGGCCTCCTTAAATCTTTGGACTAAGCCACGCTGACAGAGTTCGCGTAAAAATTCCTCTTTATTTTTGCCTCCGGGAGGCTCATATTTAGGCAGGTGAATACTTGAAAAATCTAATTCTAGATTACAACGCCCGGCAATTTCTAAAGTATTTGTGATTGCCTCAGGTATCTCCTTAAATAACTCCTTCATCTCCTGTGGAGATTTAAAATAGAATTCATCGGTTTGAAAACGCATGTGATTCGGGTCATTGAGTGTAGACTGGGTTTGGATACACAAAAGCGCCTCGTGCGCGCGTGCCTGATTGCGTGATAGATAATGCACATCATTGGTTGCAACTAAGGGTAAGTTCAATTCTTGAGAGATTTTAATTAAATTCCGGTTGACTATTTTCTGTTCCGGGATAAGATTCTCGTGTAACTCCAAATAGAAATTATCCTTCCCTAAGATTTGCGCAAATTCATCCGCGGTTTTTAAGGCATCATTAAAACGTTTCTCTTGTAAAAGTACAGGGATCTCGCCCTTTAGGCAACCTGATAAACCGATGAGGCCTTTTGCATATCGGCTCAATACATCCTTATCAATACGCGGACGGTAATAAAAACCCTCTAGATATCCAATAGAAACGAGCTTCATTAAATTTTTATACCCGATCTCATCGCGTGCCAGGAGAATAAAATGATATGAGGCCTCATCGATACCCCGTGAATTTTTTTCTAAACGACTTCCCGGTGCAATATAAACTTCACAGCCAATAATCGGCTTTATTCCTGCTGCCTGTGCCTTTAAGTAAAAATCAATCGCCCCAAACATATTACCGTGGTCGGTAATACTTAAGGAGTCCATTTTGTATTGATTAGCCAGATGTAGAAGTTCGGGTATGCGACAGGCGCCGTCTAAAAGAGAATATTGGGTATGTAAATGTAGATGCACAAATTCAGAATGTGGCATCTTCCTTATTACGTTACTTCCGTTATAGCGTCAAAATGTAATAACACTATAACGCGTTTATTCCCATTCAATTGTTGCCGGTGGTTTTGATGAGATATCATAGACGACACGGTTTACACCTTTAACTTCATTAATGATCCGCTGAGCGATTTTCTCTAAAACCTCATAAGGAAGTTTGACCCAATCCGCGGTCATACCATCTATACTGGATACACAACGCAGGGCCACAACATTTTCATAGGTGCGTTCATCTCCCATTACCCCTACGCTTTTTATCGGAAGAAGGATAGCAAACGATTGCCAGACCTGTTCATAGAGATTGGCGTTTTTGATTTCTTCAATTACCCGCTTATCTACTTCACGTAAAATATTTAGCCGCCATGGCGTAACCTCACCAATAACTCTAATACTTAAACCCGGGCCGGGAAATGGTTGACGATAGATAATTGAATCCGGAAGACCTAATTCTTTGGCGATGGCGCGTACTTCATCCTTAAATAAATCCCTTAAGGGCTCAAGGAGTTTTAAGTTCATCTTTGAAGGGAGTCCTCCCACATTATGATGACTCTTGATGCACCTTGAAGGCGCGCCCGTTATAGATGTTGACTCAATTACATCCGGATATAATGTCCCTTGAGCCAAAAATTTCACCCCTTTTAGCCTTTTCGCCTCTTCCTCAAAGACCTTTACAAACTCATCGCCAATAACCTTTCTTTTTTCCTCGGGATCAGTGATATCTTTTAAGCGCATAAGAAATCTTTTACTGGCATCAACATATCTTAAATTAAGATGAAAATGATGGCGAAAGACCCTTTTTACCTGCTCCGGCTCATCTTTACGCAAGAGTCCATTATTGATAAAAATACAGATTAAGTTTCTGCCGATTGCCTTATGGATTAAGAGGGCAGCTACCGCTGAATCCACCCCCCCACTTAAACCCAAGACCACCTTATCTGTTTTTCCTACTATTTTCTTTATTGATTCAATAGTTTCTTCAATAAAATTCTGCATTGTCCAACGACCACTACAACCACAGATTCTAAATAAAAAATTAGTGATAATCTGGCTGCCTCGCTCGGTGTGTGTGACCTCAGGATGAAACTGCACCCCATAAATTTTTCTTTTTTTATGTGCAATAGCCGCAAAAGGGGTATTTAAGGTATGGGCACTTAGTGTAAAACCGCGCGGTAGTTTCTGAACATAATCACCATGGCTAGCCCAACAGGTAAAATTGCCCGGAAGATGGGAAAATAAATCTCGATTATCGTCAATAAACAACTCGGTCTTGCCGTACTCGCGCCTTGAGGTATGTCTTACCCTACCGCCTAATTCCCGGGCAATTATCTGCATTCCGTAACAGATGCCCAAGATCGGCACCCCTAATTCAAAAATTCTTTTATCGGGGCGCGGACTCTCTTTTTTAGTTATCGAAGCCGGTCCACCAGAAAGAATAAGCCCTTTGGGTGAAAGTGCGGCTATTTCTTTAGCCGGCGTATTGTATGGTAAAATTTTGGAGAAAACCTTATTTTCCCTAACTCGGCGGGCAATTAATTGCGTATATTGCGAGCCAAAGTCTAATATAATTATCGTTTGACGCATTATTTTCCCATTCCTATTTTTTGGTCTATCTGAAATACCTTGCCTTCGGTCTGTATAGAAGGGGCAATAATTATCTGGACATCATGCATCTCTTTAATACAAGTAACACCTAATGAGCCCATTGAGGTCATTAATGCACCCATTAAATTTTGCGAGCCGTCATCAACCTTCGCTGGACCAAAAAGGATTTCTTTTAAAGTTCCTGTCGTCCCGACATAAATGCGTGTGCCACGGGGTAAATTGACATGGGAAGTTGCCATACCCCAATGATAACCCCTTCCTGGTGCCTCCTTGGCACGGGCAAAACTTGAACCAATCATTACCGCATCGGCACCACAGGCAAAGGCCTTACAGATATCTCCGCCCCGCGACATTCCTCCATCCGTAATTATCGGCACATATCTGCCCGTGCGTTTGTAATAGAAATCCCGCGCTGCTGCCGCATCAATAGTTGCGGTAACTTGCGGTACCCCTATTCCCAATACACCGCGCGTAGTACAGGCAGCCCCCGGTCCTACACCAATTAATAAAGCACTGGCACCGGTCTGCATCAAGTCTAATGTGGTTTCATAAGTAACGCAGTTTCCGATAAATACCGGAATCTTGGTGTGCTTACAAAATTTATATAAATCTAAGCTTTTATATTCCTTAGCAATGTGTTTAGTGGTAGTAACCGTAGATTGAACAATAAATATATCTGCGCCGGCAGAGACTGCAATCTGTGCAAATCTCTCCGCGTGGGGGGGGATACAGCTTACCACCGCCACTGCCTTTTGCGATTTAATTTCATGAATTCTTTTAGCAATAAGTTTTTCTTTGACCGGCTGAGCATAAATAGACTGGATTAATTCTGTAGCTTTCTGGGGTGTGGCCTTTGCGATTTTCCTTAATACCGTATCTGGATTCTCATAACGCGTCTGCACGCCATCAAGATTTAAAACCGCCAGCCCCCCTAATCTGGACATCTCTACCGCGAAACCAACATCTACTACCCCATCCATGGCTGCAGCGAGAATAGGAACCTTAAATTTTCTGCCCCTAATTTCAAAACTCGTATCTACTTCATTAGGATTAACAGTGCATCTTCCTGGAACTAAGGCGATTTCATCAAAACCATAACAACGTCGCGCTCTTCGACCTATCCCTATCCATTCTGCCATCGCCGGCTACCTCCAATTTTAGTTTATAATCACTGTTTTTCTTGATATAACTGTTTATTTTTCAATAAGTTACAATTATTTATTAAGGTATTTTAAAAAATGCTTGGAAAGAATTTTACCGCAAGATCTCTGCTTTGTCAATAATATTTTTTTATTTTGAAAGGGGACGTTTCTTCTTCCCATTACTTCTTCTAACGCAATCAGTTATAACTCCCTTATTTTTAAAAAAAGAAAGAAACGTCCCCGCACAGAAAGTTGATTCGATGTATAAATAGTATTTATAGTTTTATAGTTAAAATAAAAGGGCGAAGTTTTCTTCGCCCTTTTCTCCCATAAATCATGAACGATAAACTAATTGACTTAATACATTCCTCCACCGTATCCGCCACCGGGTGGCGAAGGCATCTTCTCTTCCTTCTCCGGCTTTTCCGTAATCAATGCTTCCGTCATCAAGAGCAAAGCAGCAACACTGGCGGCATTTTGTAAAGCCGAACGCGTAACCTTAGTGGGATCAATTACCCCTGCCTCAATCATATCTACATAGGCATCCTGATTTACATCATAACCCACATTGGTCTTTTCCTGCTTTACACGTTGAACTACCACCGAACCTTCTAATCCGGCGTTTTCTGCTAATTGTCGAATAGGCTCCTCTAATGCCCGCTTAATTATATCTACACCAATTTTCTCATCACCTTCCACTTTCAACTTTTCTAATGCGGGAATGGTTCTTAAAAAGGCTACTCCTCCACCGGGAATTATCCCTTCCTCTACGGCGGCACGGGTAGCATGCAGGGCATCTTCAACACGCGCCTTCTTCTCTTTCATTTCCGTCTCCGTAGCTGCACCCACATTAATTACCGCCACACCTCCTGCCAGTTTGGCTAAACGCTCCTGGAGTTTCTCTTTATCATAATCCGAA
>JAMWCK010000135.1 GCA_023819625.1 Candidatus Omnitrophota bacterium
TCTTTGCCCAAGGGATATATTGAAGGAAAATAAGACAAAGTTTATTTCTTTTGTATCTTTAATTTTAAAAAAGGCCGATGTATTTGTCGTCCTCACTAAAGAGATGGAGTCCTATTTGATTGAAGAGAGAATCCCCAAGAAACGAATCAGGATAATACCTAACGGTGTAGATACGAAAATATTTAAACCATTAGAAAGAGAGGCAACAATAAGCAAAAAGACAGCGATGGGATATAAAGATAAAAGAATCATCCTTTATGTGGGTAGATTAGTACAGCAGAAGGGATTATTTTTTCTTTTGGAGGCGTTTAAGTATATATGTAAGAAGTACTTGGATACCATACTCTTATTGGTAGGTATTGGCCCTTTATTAAAAGAATTAATTGACTATGTAGATTCAACAGGAGTAAAAGAGAAGGTAAGATTTCTGGGGGCATTAGATAGCCCTCTTGACTTTTTTCAGATTGCCGATATTTTTGTCTTGCCATCACAACAAGAAGGTATTACGGTTGCCCTCTTAGAGGCGATGGCTTGCGGTTTACCCTGCGTTGTTACAGAAGCCAGCCGTCCTATAGTCCAAAATAAAGAAAATGGGATTATTGTGCCTTTTGCCAATCCTGAGGCCTTGTCATCTGCAATTTTAGAGATATTAAATGACAGTAGACTGGCATATTTTTTAGGAAAAAATGCGCGTAAGTTGGTAGTAGAGAATTATGATATTGATATGGTAGCTACAAGATACACCCATCTTTTTGAAAGTTTATTAGAAAATGCTTAGATTAAAGAATATTTTAGGGTTTTTATCTCGTTCAAATATAAAAAAAATTTTTAATTATATTAATGCCTACAAGAACTACTATTTGGGTATAGCAAAAGTTACAAGTTATCCTTTAAGGATGTCCTTTGAGCCGACTAACCGATGCAATCTAAGTTGTGCCTTATGCCCTACAGGCGCAGGGTTTTGCAAAAGACAAAGAGGATTTATGGATTTGGATAACTACATAGGACTTATTGATAATATTGGAAGATATCTATACAGCATTACCTTTGCAGGTGAGGGAGAGCCTCTGTTACATCCCGATATATTTCAGATGATAAGCTACGCCGTCTCTAAGAAGATTAGAGTATATCTCAATACGAATTTAAATTTCGCCTCCGGGGATATTATCAAACAGATAGTAGACTCTGGTCTGTTTGGATTGAGTGTTTCCTGCCACGGCTTAAATCAGAATACGATTTCGTATTATATGAAAGGAGGAGATTTTTCTTTAATTATGAAAAATGTCAAAGATTTAGTTCAACTTAAGAAAGATAAAGGCAAAAAAACGCCTTATTTAGGGCTTACCTTTGTCCATATGAAACACAACCATAAAGAACTATTACAACTTCCTAAATTCGCTCTTGAACACGGATTTGATTATTGCTCTGTCCTGCCGGTTTCTTTGAATCTCATCCATCTGCCCTATGATAAACAGACAGATTATAAATACATTAAGCACTTAATCACAGAGTGGTTGCCGCCAGGGCATAAACCTTATCAAAATACTTCCATTATTTTTTGGTACAATACAATGTACAACGAATTTAAGTGTAAAGGCATATTGTCTCAGATAGAACAAATAATGGAATTCCCCAAAATGCCCAGGATTTCTAAATCGCCTTCATTTAAATGTAAAGATTTATGGCTTGAAGCAGAGGTACGTTGGGATGGAGAGGTATTTCCTTGTTGCAGATATAGTTTTTTTGAAGATATAAGATTTGGGAATGTATTTAAGGACGATTTTTTGACTATTTTCAACTCTTCCTTATATGTTCGTGCAAGGAGGCCTGAGGTATTTAGTCAGCAAGAAACCGGTTTGTTGTGTAGGTTTTGCCCAAAGATGCCACAAGCGGAAAAATTATTTTGGCTGTCAGCATAGATGGAAACAAAGGACTTAAGAATTTTGTGGATTGGCTCAGAATTTTATCCTTATATCATAGGGGGGGTTGGAAGGAAAAGCTCTCTTTTGGTTAATGCCCTTTCTCGTAACGGCTTAAAAGTAATGGTGTTAACGCGAGGTAAAAAAAGAAGTTTGTTCGGCTGGCAGAGGATTTCAGGAATAAAAATTTATTTTGTAAAACAATATTTAAGAGGCTTTCTGGGTTCTCTATGGGCAGGCCTTTGTTGGCTTATGGTTTTATACAGAGAAAGGAATGGATATGATATTATCTGTGCACAGCAACTTTATTCCGCAACATTAATAGCGTGTTTGATTAAAGGATTTTTTAAAAAAAAGGTTATTGCCCAGCCGGCCGTTTCAGGAGAAATTCAGAGATTAAGAAAGAGAATATTTGGCGAATTAAGATATAGGATTATTAAGAAGTTTACAGATTATTTTATAGCTATCTGCGAAGATATAAGAGAAGATTTATTAAATAATGGAATAGATAAAAAAAAGATAATCAAAATTCCTAATGGCGTAGATACAGATATATTTAGACCTGTATCTAAAGAAGAAAGGCAAAGGTTTTATGCAGATTTAAATTTGCCCCGATATTCTTATATCATTTTTTGTGGCAGACTGGAAGAA
>JAMWCK010000136.1 GCA_023819625.1 Candidatus Omnitrophota bacterium
ATCCCTTAGATAAACCGCTAATCTATTCCTTAAGGTTGGCTGGCAAGGCATAAAGTATTGCATATTCTTGGCGATGCTTACATAAGGAGAAGATAGTTTTTTTTGCTTATAAATTTTGTGTATAAGTTTATAGGATTTTAGATGGGCGCAGATTAAATTTTCGATTACACGCATTGCCTTAAGAATTGATTTCTCTTGAGGCGGCCAGAGGCCTAAAATATAAGCATGATACACATAAACCAGCGGCTCATTAAAGGTTATCCAGTAGCGCACAGTTTTAGCCAATGCCTCTACTAGCCGTTTAACATAATCTAGAAAATAATCTATCGCAAATTTTTCTTGCCATCCACCGCATTGAGCAAACCAAAAAGGATTGGTAAAATGATGCAAAGTAATAATAGGCTCCATGCCATACTCTCTTAAACAACGGACAACCTCTAAATAATGGTCTATTTCTTTATCTAAAAATTTATCCTTTCGGGGCTCAACCCGACTCCATTCAATAGATAAGCGGTGGGCATTGTGGTTTAGATTCTTCGCTAAATCAAAATCTTGTTTATATAAATCGTAGTGCCGGCAGGCTTCTTTTGATACCTCCTTAAGACCAATCCTTCTTTCCCACTCCCACCAATCAGAATAAATGTTATTACCTTCTACCTGATAGGCAGAAGTGGCTGCTCCCCAAAGAAAGTTTTGCGGAAACTGAGGCATATGCTTATTATTATAACACCATAAAACAAAAAATCCCAACAAAAAGTTGGGATATAAAACCGCCGATAAAGGCAAGCGAGTCGAATTTACATCACCTTACCCCTTCGGCAACCCAGCCACCATCTCGCTCGATAAATTAAGCGCTTTAGGTCTGTGGCTTTGCGTCCCCGCCTTTCAACACGCACCACCTGCCGTGGCGCGTCCGTCACCTTTTGTAACGAGGGTTTACCTTTATCGGCTAAAATAAAGTATATACTAAAATTACTCTTTTTTCAAGTATGTACCTAATATCGCCCAGGTCTTTGGGCCAACCTTACCATCTACCTCTAAATTATTTGCCTTCTGGAAATCTTTAATTGCCTTTTTCGTCAAGGGCCCAATTTTGCCGTCAATTTCTCCGGTATAATAACCGGCATTTTTCAAGGCGACCTGGATCTCCTGAACCGTGGGTCTATAAGGTCCAGCAGGCGGCAGTGGTTTTACTTCTGCTGTAGACAGAGAGGCAACTGGCGTTACCGCTGATTTTACCTGCGTTGGAGTTTGCGTTTGGGCGGTAATAACACTCAGCGTCTCCAGCGAGATCGGCTCTTGTAATGCCTCTTGTGTCTGCTTCTTTTTGCCACAACCTAAAAGAGAAAACGCCACTATCAACGCACAGATAACCAACCCCAATTTTACCATGCTTCTACCTCCTTTTCCTCATCTATATCCTTTTTATTTCCGGACAAAATATATTGATGGCAATAAAAAAGACTGCACAAATAATTCCACCGATCATCAAAGTCAAAGACACACCTAACACTTCAGAAAGCACTCCCGCAAACAAATTACCAAAGGGCATAAGCCCGGAAAAGGTGAACATAAAGGCGCTGATAACCCGACCACGAAATTCATCGGCAACATTAATCTGTAAGAGCGTATTTACCAAAGCCATGGCCAAAACGCTTGATCCGCCGATAAACACCAAGGCAATAAGTGAAATTAAATATACTTTAGAAAGAGAAAAAAATACAAGCGAAAAAGAAAAAACAATTGCCGAGACGATAAGTAATTTTCCTTTGGCTTTAAAATCGCCCAGACGCGCCAGGAGTAATGCCGCCAAAAGTGCGCCAATACCAGTTGAAGACATTAACATCCCAAAACCCTTTACACCGATCTTTAACACCTCTTTTGCCACTACCGGTATGAGAATTACATAAGAGATACCAAAGACGCTGGTCACCCCAACCATACTGATTAATATCAGGATAACACGATTTTTGCGCATAAACTCTAAGCCCGCAAATAAATCCTTTACCAGATGACTCTGATTATTTTTATTTATAAAACTATTCGTCTCTATCATCCAAAGGGAAATGAGTAGTGCCAGAAAACTAACTCCGTTTAGATAAAAACAACCACTCATGCCTAACATAGAAATTAAAACGCCGGCTAAGGCCGGTCCAATAATCCGCGCCGAATTAAATGCCGCGGAATTTAAGGCAATTGCATTTAAGAGGTGAACTCTTCCAGTTAATTCTACAACTATTGCCTGTCGAGCCGGGGCGTCAAAGGCCATAATGATACCATTTAGAGCCGCAATCAACATTATCTGAAACGGAGTAATGAGTTTTAACTGTGTCAAAACACCTAAGGCAAAAGCCAGAAGCATAAAGGCGATTTGCGTAAAAATAAGGATTTTCTTTTTGTTGATCCTATCCGCAACCACCCCGCCGAATAAAGATAAAAGAAAAATCGGCATTGACCCCAAAAATCCTACCAGCCCCAGCAAAAATGCCGAATTCGTCAACT
>JAMWCK010000018.1 GCA_023819625.1 Candidatus Omnitrophota bacterium
ACTTATCAATATCACTTTGGTTTGTATAAATTTTTACCTGAACCTTATCCACAATTGCGCTATATTCTTGATGTAACATTGCATGAAGAATAACCCCAACGTGTTTGAGCCGAAACCCTTTTTTAAAGGCTTCATGGGAAATTCTTATCCAAATCATATCTCGTTGACCGATGTGCATAACACCCATGGCGTAATTAATAAAACGGTGGATCTGGCGCTCTAAAATCGGTTCAAAGTCCTTTTGCATCTTACGTCCCGCAACCTCAACCACAATCCCTAAGGGCATAGATTTTTTCTCGGGCACTAATTGGTCAATGTCCGCTCCAATTAAATCTATCTTATTATCTTGAACATCTTCTAAATCCTTAGTCGTCAAATATTCAAAAGCCACGCTTGCCTTTCCACCAAATTCCACATAAAGCTGCTCTCTTCTTACACGCTCTCCCTCAAATGCCGCCGCATATGGAACAGGGATAGAGATGCTCGTAACTTTTACCTTAACTCCCCTTACCTCAATACACCGTGGCACAAGCCTTTTATAATTCAATTCCTTAACCAACGCTTCATAGGTAGTAATGCCTGAGGGTTTTATCTCGGGAATATCCGTATCGGCAATTATGGGAAATCCCATATTGATTGCGCCTGCGCCGGTAGCATATTTTAAATCATCTACCTCTCCTAATGCCAGACCAAAGGCAAAGACACGCTCTTTGGTATACAATAAACACCTCTTTGCCTCACCCGGCTTTAAACCACCGAAGGTCAATGCCGAACGGATTGCCCAGTTCAAAGGATAAATTGCCGAGATCGTATCTCGACCATAAGGCACAATATAATTATCCCAGCCCATCTGCACATTTTCTTCAATTAATTGGTCAATGATGGAACGACCTTTTGTGGAAGAACCTACAAAAACTAAAATATTTCTTGCCTGTAATTCCCGCACAATTTCTACTGCTGTTTTATTATCTGGTGCCGCCCCTAATATCGCTGCAAACCCCGGCATCCGGCCATCCACAAGCTGAATCCCCAGTGAACGCATAATCGTATCCGTAAAAAATCCATTACAGTCTTTTTGTGGTTCCTCTTTATACAAATAACGCAAGGCCACAATAATTTCTTCACAAAACAAGGTGGCCATTCCTGCATTTAAGGCATCACCTAAATAGGGTAGCCAGACCTTTTTTGAAGGTAGTTTTGGCAGTAATGTTTTAGCGTGTTCTAAGATACCCTGGGCATCTTTTAAGGTCTGAACCTTTATCCCTAAAAGGGCAAAGGCCAAGGGTAAATAAAAGGCGGTTTCCGGAAATCCGATTTGGAGATTTGGACCATTTTCCTTAATTGCCTTATTTAAATAATCCTCTGCCTGTGCAAAGACACTGTAGGCTCCGCGAATCACTGCCTCGGCTACAAGTTTAGACATAGAGCTTGCTCCTTGCGTTTACTAAATCCATGATCTCAGGAAAACCAAAATTATCTTTTAATAATCTTTCCTTAAAACTTGTGACATTAATCTTTTCTCTAATAATCTTTAAAAAAAGCCCACTATTTTTAATATCGCCCACTAATATCGCCCCGACTAGAAGATTGTCTTTGAGGATTAACTTTTTATAAATATTTGCCTTCGGGTCTTGAAACTTTAATTCCTCAAATTGACTTGCCAAATCTTCTTTTATTTTATATATACCCAAAGATACAACCGGCAGTCCAAAAACCTCCAAGGAATTCATGCCTAAAGAACCGTCATAACTTATATTTTCCCCGGCCATATTTCTTCCCGCAATTCTGCCTTCTTCTACCGCAATTGGCCAGAGGGCATTTACGCTACTGGTACCGGTGGTTACATCAAGAGTCTGGGCGCAATCGCCGGCAGCATAAATATTACTTACGTTGGTATTTAATAAATTATCTACGCATATTCCTTCGTTTGTATTTATTTCTGTCTCCTTAATTAAATCTATATTCGGCAAGATCCCCTTACCCACAATTACCAAAGAACAACCAAATACCTTGCCCGATTCCAATTTTACCGCTTTTATATCGCCGTTACCGATAATCTCTGAAACATCCTGGCCAAAAATTACTTCAATACCGTTCTTTTCTAATTGTCTTAAGACAAAATTCGCCGCCTCAAAATCAAGCATCTGGGATAATACCTGCTTGGATTTAACCACAACTTTTACTTCCACATTTCTTTTCTTTAAGGCAGAAGCTGCCTTTAAACCAATCAGCCCACCGCCTAAAATGCAGGCAGTCTTGGTTAGCGCAAGCACTCCCGCAATTTCCTTTGCATCTTTTAGTGTGCGAAAACCAAAGACGCCTCTTTTTTTAATTCCCGGGATATCCGGAAACTTAGGACGGGCGCCCGTAGCAATCAAAAGGCAGTCATAACCAAAGATGCTTTTATCTTCGCAGATGAGACGATTCTTTTTAGGTTCAACGCGGGAGACTTTTTTATTCAAGAATAATTCTACATTATTATCTTTATAAAAACTCTCGGGTCGGTAAAAAATCTTCTCTTCTTTTACTTCTCCAGCCAGATAATAAGAAATCAGACAACGACAATAGGAGAGATAATCCTCGTCGGAAATAACAATAATTTTAGAATTCCGGTCCTTTTTTCTTATTCCTTCCACCGCCGCAATACCCGCTGCCGAATTACCGATGATTACAAATTGCCTCATTTGACTTTTTTGTCTAAACCCTTAAACCTGTTTCCTCCTGCCAGATAATTGCACCTGTAGGGCAGGCCTCAACACAGGCGGGATTGTCTTTATCATTACATCGGTCGCAACGCAAAGGAATCTTGGTTTTAAGATTCGGTCTTATCGCCGCATAAGGACAGACCATCACACACATCCAACAACCTACACAACGTTCTGTATCGTGTAAGACCATACCTTTTTCTTTGTCATAAACCAAGGCCTTCGCCATACAGGCATCTACACACTTTGGCTCTTTACAATGCCGGCAAGAGACCGGATAATTCTTATCCTTATAATAAAGAACCTTTTTTCTCGGTAAAGAGAGAACTTCTTCCTGAAGTGTATTAAATAGTTCACCACTTAGCGAATGCGCCACGGCGCAGGCAATCTCGCATGATTTACAGCCTAAACATTTATCAACCTTATAATAGAGTTGTTTCATATTTAAGGTCCATATTTATGCATACATTACCGGCCTTAAATTAAGGGCCTGGCGTTTCTTATCAATATGTTCTAACATCAATCTTGCCATCTTCAGGGGATCAGCGCAGAATTCAAATCTTCCACCTATAAGTTGTTCCAATCCAGAAGTTAAATAATCCGTTAAATTTTTGCTTCCTAAAATAGGAAAGGGACTTGCGCCAAAAATAGTATAGATTCCCGAAGCAACAAAATAAAATCCAATCGCCAATGCCTTTTCCGACATCCATTCCGGTGCGCAACCCGCTGCCGGAAGATCGGATAGATCTTCACCTAAACCACCTTCGGCAATGATTTGACTGGCTGCAGTTAAAATACGTGAATTATCTACACAAGAGCCCAAATGGAGTACAGGCGGAATCCCTACTGCCTCACAGATCTCCTTAAGACCCTTACCGGCATAGGCCTCGGCTGCTTCCGGAATTAATAATCCTTGCTTTGCTGAGGCAATCGCAGAGCAACCCGTCTGCAAAACTAAGACATCATTTTTAATTAGTTCTTTAACCAATGTCGTATGAAAATAATCATGGGTCTGTTTGGGATTATTACATCCCACGACACCTGCTACGCCGCGCAGGCGTCCAGAAATAATTGCCTCATTTAAAGGTTTATAACTGGCACGGTATCTACCACCTAAAATCTGAAAGATAATCTCTTTGGTAAAACCACTAACCAAATCCACTTCCTGTTTAGGAATATCTACTCTGTCTTTATCACGATTACTAAAATTCTCTATTGCCAACTTAATTATCTCTTTGGCTACCTCGTAGGCCTTCTCGGGATGGAATTCTATGTGGATTACACCCGGAAAACGTGCCTTGGGATTAGTGGTAATGAGTTTGGTATGAAAACAACTGGCGACCTCCTTGAGTGCGGGCATAATGCATTGTGCATCCACCATCATCACTTCCACTGCGCCCGTAATAATCGCCAATTCCTGCTGTAAGAAATTTCCTGCCACAGGAATACCATGACGCATCAAGACCTCATTAGCCGTACAGCAAATTCCCGCTAAATTTATTCCCTGCGCACCCTTGGATTTGGCTAACTTTATTAATTCCGCATCCTGACTTGCCTTTACCGCCATCTCCGATAAAATCGGCTCATGTCCATGGACAACGACATTTACATAATCTTTTTTTAATACCCCTAAGTTAACCTTGCCTCTTACCGGTTGGGGGCTGCCTAAAATAATATCCTGCAGTTCTGTAGCCACCATTGAACCACCCCAGCCGTCAGAGAGCGCACAACATAGACTCGTGGTAATAAGATTTCGGTAGTCGTTATCTACGCCCATATTAGTAGTATGCAATAGTTCAACTATTTCTCGGTCAATTCCCCGCGGCAGGATGCCCAATTTTTTCCAGATCGCCTGGCGTTTTTTTGGCGCGCGTGTTAAAAATACTAATTCTGCCTCCTGCCTACCAAATTCCGCTAATAATTTCCGCGCAAGCTCTTGAACAATCTCTTTTTCATTTCTGTGCGTATCAATATCGAACTCCTCAGCAAGCGCTTTTAATTTCTCAATATCTAAAATTGCGTAATCGTGTGCCTGACCTTTTGCCATTAGAGACAGGGTTTCTGCCACATCTCTTCCGTGATCAGAGTGGGCGGCTGCTCCCGCGGCAATTTTGCGTGCCAAATTCCTTGCGGCAATTGTATCTTGATTTGCCCCGCAGACTCCCATCTGTGCTCCCTCGCCAAAAGGATCAATGCGACAAGGACCCATATTACAAATCGTACAGCATAGACCTAATTGTCCGAATCCGCACTGTGGCTGTTGTGCCTCTAATCTCTCCCAGGCAGTTTTGATATTTTCTTCTTTAGCCTTTCTTAAGATCTCCTGCGTGGCCTGGTCAATAGATTTTGCTTTAATCTCTTCCATATAAGAACCCTTTCATTAAATGTTTATATTGATTTTTAAGCCTATAATCCTGAGGCATCTAAGACCTGCGGTACAAGTCTATCCCAACCAATGGGCATAATATGGATTCCACTACACATTGGCTTTAATGCTTTAATTAGGCTGGCGGCAATCTCAATGGATTTTGCAACTTTATCCTTTGCCTCCTCCATCTCTTTTATTAGATCCTGCGGCACAGATACACCGGCAACATTCTTATTCATATAACGCGCCATTCCGGCAGACTTTAATAAGACGATTCCCGCCAGAATTGTCGTCTTAAGGTGTTTAATTCGGGATAAAAAATTCTCAAATACTTTAAGATCATAAATCGCCTGGGTCTGAAAAAATTCTGCACCCGCTTCTATCTTCTTTTCCATTTTGATAATCTGTGGCTCAAGCGGGTCTGCACCCGGATTTACTACCGCGCCCAAGCAAAATTTTGGAGGTCTACCTTCTAATTTATTGCCTCTCATATCAAGACCCACTTGTAATTTTTTTGCTACCTGTAATAATTGCACCGAATCCAAATCAAAGACTGGCTTGGCATCAGGATGGTCACCTAAAACCGGGTGGTCTCCGGTTAAAATCAGGACATTTTCAATTCCTAAACTTGCAGCAGAGAGCAAATCGGACTGTAAAGCCAGCCTATTTCTGTCGCGACAGGTAAGCTGAAATATCGGCTCAAATCCCTTTTGTTTTAAGAGGACGCATACCGCTAAAGACCCCAGCCGCATTACCGAGCTTTGTAAGTCCGTAACATTAATTGCATCTACCCGCTCATGGATAAGCTGGGCGTCCTCTAAAATCTTTCCGGTCTCAATTCCCTTTGGTGGTCCGATCTCTGAAGTAACCAGAAATTTTCCGCTCTTAATTTTCTCTTTAAAGGTCATTTTGCTGTAATTTTGTTGCCCTAAGGAGATTGCGCATAAGCATGGTTACCGTCAAAGGACCTACTCCGGCGGGAACCGGGGTAATATACGAAGCCCTTCTTTCTGCCTCTTCAAATTCTACATCGCCAACAATTTTCTCGCCAACCCTATTTATCCCCACATCAATGACAACCGCACCTTCTTTAATCCAATCACCCTTGATTAGATTTGCCTTTCCTACCGCCACCACCAAAACATCGGCTGATTTTACGTGGTCCTCTAATCTTCCTGCCTCAGAGGTAGCAATATGACAGACAGTGATCGTGGCAAATTTATCCAATAATAAAAGTGCCAAAGGTTTACCCACAATCTCGCTGTGACCAACAACCACAACTTCCTTCCCATATAAATCTATATCCGTCTGGTTTAATAGTTCCATTACTGCCGCCGCTGTACAAGGCAAAATCTCTGCCTGCCCAAATACAATCTTACCCATATTAAGCGGATTTATACCTTCTACATCTTTCTGCGGATGAATAAATTGGCTTATTTTTTTATAATCTATCTGTACAGGTAAAGGCATCTGCACAATTATACCATTTACAGAATGATCTGTATTTAGTTTTTTAATTGTTTCAATAAGTGTGGTTTCTTTTGTCTCTGTGCCTAATTTATGTAATTGATATTCTATACCTAAATCTTGAGCCACTTTCTTTTGCGCATTTATATAGGCCAAGGCGCTGGCATTATCTCCCACCATAATACTCACTAGAACAGGTCTGCTTAGTAGCATCTTGATTTCTTTTTTAATTTCTTCTTGGATTTTCTGAGCAACCGGTTTACCCACTAATAATCTTGCCAACCTTTTCCTCCATTTGTAATCTTATTCTTTTTATTAACTTTTCTTTGTTTTTTAACTCCTTCCTTATCCGCGTGGTGAGTTTTTTATCTGCCATTGTTTTTAGATTTATTTCTACATTAAAAGCCGCACTCATAAAAGCCGCCTCCAACAGCACCACGGCTACTGCCACATCACTAATTAAATTGGGATTTCCTTTTTTAATTAATGGCGGGCATAACTTTATCCCCTCTAAACAAAGCCGACAAACCCTAAGACAAACCTTCATGGCTTGCCGAATATCCTTACTTTGATAAGTAACAACATCTAAATCTACAAGATTTAGGAATTCATTTCTTAATTTTTCTGATCTCTTTAATGTCTTCTTTAGCTGGTCTTCATATTTAGCATATTTTGGCTTACCAAAAGTAAAATTAACTACCATACTGATTAAGGCACTACCTAAGCCGGCAGTAAGCGCAGCTGCCGAACCACCACCCGGCGTAGGTAGCCTTGCCGCCAGATCATCCAGATATTCTTTAAGCGATTTATTACAATACATTGTCTTTTAACACAATAACCCTATAACGCAATAACGAACTTAAGATAATCCAATAATATTTCCTTTTTCATCAATGTCAATTTTTTCACCTAAAGGATGACTGGGTAATCCCGGCATCGTGGAGATTTCTCCGCAGAGAGGATACAAGAAACCCGCCCCGCAAGAAACACGGATGTCCTTAATCGGTAAGATAAAATCCCTCGGTCTTCCTTTAAGACTTGGGTCGTGCGATAATGAAAGATGGGTCTTTGCCATACAGATAGGTAAGCGGTCATAACCCCGTTGGGTATAAATGTTAATTTTTTCTTCCGCCAAAGGGCTATATTCTACATCTTTGGCGCCGTAAATCCGCGTGGCAATAATTCTAATTTTCTCTTTTATGGGAATATCTAATGGGTATAAAAAGTTAAAATTTGTTTTCTGGTTGCTTGCATTTATTACTGACCTGGCTAACTCTAAACCCCCTTTTGAGCCCTTTGCCCACACCTCGCTTACACAACAATCAAAGGCACCAAACTCTTTTGTCTTTTCCCTCACAAAGTCTATTTCTTTATCTAAATCATAAGCAAATCTATTTATAGCCACCACTACGGGAATACCAAAAATTAAAACATTCTCTATCTGTTTTTCTAAATTCCCCAATCCTTCTTCTATTGCCGAAATATTCTCCTTTTTTAGACCGGGATCCAAGGGTTGACCCGGGGTAATCTTAAATCTTCCGCTATGGGCCTTGAGTGCACGAATAGAACAAACTATTACCGCCACATTTGGAACGAATCCGCTTACCCGACATTTGATATCAAAAAATTTTTCTGCCCCGCAATCTGCGCCAAAACCCGCCTCGGTAACCACATAATCTGAAAGGGCAAGGGCAATCTTGTCCGCCAATATAGAACTATTACCATGGGCAATATTTGCAAATGGACCGGTATGAACAAAACAGGGGGTGTTTTCAATAGTCTGGATTAAGTTTGGCTTTATTGCATCTTTGAGAAGTACAGCCATACTGCCGGCTACTTTAATATCTTCTGCGGTTACCGGTTTTCCTGCGTAAGTTTCCGCCATCACAATTTGCCCTAAACGTTTACGCAGGTCTTTTAAATCCTGCGCCAAGGCCAAAATTGCCATTATTTCCGAGGCCACCGTAATATCAAAACCGGTATCGCGCGGCATGCCGTCATTTCTTGTGCCTAAACCGACTTTTACATTCCTTAGGAATCTATCGTTTACATCTACAACCCGACGCCAGAAAATTTTATTTGGGTTGATATCTAATGGATTGCCCTTAAATAGGGAATTATCCAAAAAGGCCGCCGCGAGATTATGTGCTAAACCCACCGCATGTACATCACCGGTAAAATGTAGATTAAAATCCTCCATGGGTAAAATCTGGGCATAGCCGCCCCCTGCTGCCCCACCTTTGATCCCGAATACCGGGCCTAAGGATGGCTGCCGGATACAAGTGGAGGTAAGTTTACCTAAACGATTTAGACTCATGGAAAGGCCAATGGTGGTAACCGTCTTTCCTTCGCCTAACGGTGTAGGGGTAATGGCAGTAACAAGGATATACTTTCCAGGTTTTCTATCTTTGATTTTCTCTAAAATACCAAGATCAATTTTGGCGATATATCTTGTGTAGGGAATAAGGTATTTTTTATCTACTTTTAGTTTTGCGGCGATTTTCTCAATAGGCTCTTTTCTGGCGCGGCGCGCAATTTCAATATCAGATAACATATCCTCTGTTTAATTCAAAGGCATTTTTAATTAAATCTATTCTGGTATTATTATCAAGACCGCATACCGAAACAATATCAAACCTCGCCTTCTTATCCAAGATTCTGTTGTCTTTAAGAAAGGTAAGTGCTACTTTAGAAATTTGCCTTTGCTTTGAGATAGACACAGATTCCGCCGGCAGACCAAATCTATCCGTGCCCCTACTTCTTACTTCCACAAATACAAATGTATCTTTATCTTTGGCAATGATGTCTATCTCGCCCAAACGATTTTTATAATTCCGTCTTAAAATTTTATAACCCTTTTCCTTTAAGAAATGAACGGCCTTATCCTCTCCTAACCTTCCAAAATATAAATGCCTTTTAGACACAAACAAAACTCCTACGGTGAATTAATGTGGGTCCGCGTCTATTTAGGATTGTCCTGTGCTCTTTTGTAGGATAACCTTTATGCCTTAAAAATCCATAGCCCGGATATACCTTATCGTAAAGTAACATAATTCTATCCCGGATTACCTTGGCTAAGATTGAAGCCGAAGCAATGCTTTTAGAGCGAGAATCTCCTTTGATAATATTAGTAAATGGCTGTTTAATTTCTGGACGGATATCGCCGTCAATGAGAATATGAATACGTTTATTTTTAAGGGGTCTTAGTTTTTCAAGCAAGTTTTCTATTGCCTGCTGCATTGCGATTGAGGTTGCCTGCCTGATATTTAAGGTATCAATTATCCTTTCGCTTACAATTCCGATACCAAATAAAGATTTATCCAGAAGCTCAAAGAATGCCTTCTCTCTTAAAAGCGGAGTTAATTTTTTAGAATCGTCAATGCGATTTTCAAAATGTGTTGTTTTTAGGGTCGCTGCCACTGCCACTACCGGCCCAGCAAGAGGACCCCTTCCTGACTCATCCACGCCAATAATGACATCGTATCCGGCTTTTTTAAGTTTCTTCTCGTAATAAAGCATTTTTAGGCCGGAGTTTTTGTTTCCTCGGATTCTATTTTTGTCGCACGCTTTCCCACTTTAGTGCGCAGGTAATAGAGTTTTGCCCGCTTTACTTTACCCGAACGGATTACCTCAATACTCTCAATACTCGGTGAATAGAGGGGAAATACTCGCTCAACCCCCTCACCATAAGAGACCTTTCTTAGGGTAAAGGTCTCTCTTAAGCCGCTTCCTTTCTTTGCAATGACTACCCCTTCAAAGGGATGCA
Source organism: Candidatus Omnitrophota bacterium (assembly GCA_023819625.1). Classification (GTDB taxonomy): domain Bacteria; phylum Omnitrophota; class Gorgyraeia; order Gygaellales; family Profunditerraquicolaceae; genus JAMWCK01. Next base: position 10,307 of record JAMWCK010000018.1, read on the forward strand.
GTCGTATCTTATTCTGTCCTTCGGGTATTTTTACTATTACCCTTAGCGTATCACCGACATTAAATTTAGGTACATTCTTCTTGGTATATTCCTGTTCAATTAACTTAATCTTATCCATATCTACCCCTTTTCTCTAAGCCTGATACACTATACGGAGGCTTCTGCCAAGTATCAGATATCAAGTGTCATGCTTTTTCTTACCTTATAAGCCAGACGTTAATTTTTTCTTTTGTGAGAGCGCCGGAATTTGGTCGCCTTGAAGATAGGAATTCTTTTTCCTTTGGTCATCTATAAAGTGCAACTTATAGACTTTTAGACACTTCCTTACCCCTTCAAAGGTAAATAGTTCATCTTGTATATCTAAACCCTCAGAAATATTATTTATTAAATATACGTATTATTTATATTGCTGTCAAGATAATTCTTAAGACAGAAGACCGACTTCAAGGTTGGGATGTTAGGGGCATAATATGAACTGATTCAATCTTTTTAATCTTATGCTAATCCTTTAATAAATCCGGACGTCTCTGTTTTGTCCTTTTTAAGGCCTCTTTTTTTCTCCACGCTTCTATTTTTTTATGGTCACCGGATAAAAGAATCCTTGGCACACGCATCCCGCGAAAATTTGCTGGCCGGGTATATTGTGGATACTCTAATAGATTATCCTTAAATGATTCAAAATTCAAAGAATTTTTATCACCGAGAACACCGGGAATAAGCCGCACTACCGCATCCACTAAAACCATTGCCGGTAATTCTCCGCCAGTCAAGACATAATCACCAATAGAAATCTCTTCATCCACCAAAAACTTTCTTACCCGTTCATCCACGCCCTCGTAATGTCCGCAGATTAAAATCAGGTGTTTTTCTTTCGATAACCTTTTGGCTATTTCTTGGTCTAATCTCTTACCTTGAGGACACAATAAAATAGTCTTTGAGTTCTTACACTCTTTGGGCTTTAAGTTAACCTTTATCGCCTCCACGGCGCGGAATATTGGCTCAGGGCTCATCACCATTCCTGAGCCACCACCAAAGGGGCGGTCGTCAACCTTGCGGTGTTTATCAAAAGTGTAATCGCGAAGATTATAAAGATTAATCTTTACCTTGGACTTTTCTTGCGCCCGTTTAATAATTGACTCATTCAAAACCGTCCTAAACATCCCGGGAAATATCGTAATGATATCTATGCGCATCTTAAAAATTCTCTTTTTAATTGCAAAAACCTATTTTCACTTATCGCCTTGCGAATCTTACACATCAGTTCCAAAAAGAAATACACATTATGTAGTGAGACCAACCTCAGGCCTAAAATTTCTTCGCTATTAAATAGATGACGTAGATACGCACGAGTAAAATTTTTACAGGTATAACAATTGCAATCAGGGTCTAATGAAGAAAAATCATTAATGAAAGGTGAATTTCTAACCACCAGCTTTCCTTCACGCGTAAAGGCCGTGCCATTCCTTCCATAACGCGTGGGGACAACACAGTCAAACATATCAATCCCTGCCTCTACCGCCAAAATTAAATCCTGCGGTAATCCTACGCCCATCAAATAACGGGGCTTATCTTCGGGCAGATTCTGCGCCACTAAATATGTAATATCATACCTTAATTCTTTAGGTTCACCAACAGAAACTCCACCGATAGCATACCCATCAAAGTCTAAATCCACTATTTCTTTAGCACATTCTTTACGCAGATCTTTGTAGGTTGAACCCTGAACAATTCCAAAGATTAATTGGTGATTAGTGGCTAGGTTTTTACGATATGCTGTTTTCGAACGCCTTGCCCAATTTAATGTCCTTTTCATTGCCACTTCCGCATAGTCTTTGCTACAGGGATAATGTACACACTCATCTAACGGCATCATTATATCTGAGCCAAAGGTATTTTGAATTTTTATTACCTCTTCGGGAGTTAAAAAATGCTTTGATCCGTCAATGTGTGATTGAAATTCCACCCCCTCATCATTTACCTTACGCAGTAATGCCAGACTAAATATCTGATAACCGCCACTATCTGTAAGCAGTGGTCTTTGCCAGGAGATAAAAGAATGTAACCCGCCTGCCTTTTTGATTACTTCTATCCCCGGCCTTAAGAGAAGATGGTAGGTATTGGAAAGGATAATCTGCGCCCCACAATCTTCTAATTCCTTTGGGGAGATGGCCTTTACTGTACCTTGGGTTCCTACCGGCATAAAACAGGGAGTCTGGATTTCTCCGTGGACGGTAGTTAATATCCCACAGCGCGCCTGGGTATCTTTATCCTTAGAAATAATTTTGAATTTTTTCATTTATATAATCAACATTGCATCGCCATAACTGTAAAAACGATACCTTCTTTCAATCGCCTCTTGATAGGCCCTTTTTATTAATTTCTCTCCGGCAAAGGCACAAACCAACAAAAACAAGCTACTGCGCGGAAGGTGAAAGTTAGTCACTAGACCATCCACCAGGTTAAATTTATATCCAGGATAGATAAACAAATCTGTCCAGCCTCCTTTTTTTCTGCGGGTAGCAAAGGTTTCTAAGGCACGGCAGGTACTTGTGCCAACACAAAATATGCGGCCATTTTTTTTGTGTGTCTTTTTTATTAACCTTAGCGTCTTTTCATTTATACTAAAGTATTCTTTATCCATTCTATGTTGAGTGATATCTTCGGTCTTTATGGGCTTAAAGGTAGAATAGCTTATATGTAAGGTAATGTAGGAAATATTTATCCCTTTAGATTTTATTTTATCAAGCAATCTCTTTGTAAAATGTAGCCCCGCGGTGGGCGCGGCTACTGCCCCTTCTTTTTTGGCATAGACAGTTTGATAATAATTCTTATCTAAATTATTCGGTTCCCTTTTAATATAGGGCGGAAGAGGTATTTGTCCTAATTGATAAATGGAATTTATGGATTTAAATTGATTATCAAAACTTACTTCATTTCTTCCCGTGATCTTTACAAAAAATTTTCCTTTTTTTAAGCTTATCTTCTCGCCTAATTTTAGGCGGCAAAGAGGTTTGATTAAGGCATCAAATTTGAGTCTAGAATTATGACGTAAAAGTAAAATTTCTACCTTACCGCCGGTCTTGCGCCGTCCTTCTAGCCGACAAGGTAAAACCTTGGTATCGTTTAAGACTAATAAATCGTCTTTCGCTAAATAATCACTGATATCCTTAAAGATACAATGCTTGATTCTATTTTTTGCCCGTTCAATAACTAAAAGACGGGCCATATCTCTTTGTTTTAGAGGCTGCTGGGCAATCAGTTCCTTTGGCAATACATAATCAAAATCTGATAATTTCATCTCGGAATTAACGAAAGCTCTGTTTGCGGATAATAATATTTTAATATCTCAGTGTATTTATAACCTTCTTTAGCCATAAAGTAACTTCCCCACTGACATAAACCCACGCCGTGGCCCCAGCCCAAACCCGCAAAGACAACATCATTATTGATCCGGAATAACTTAAAATTTGTGCTGCGGATAAGATTAGGACCGATTATATTCCTAAAATCCTTGGCCGATATTATTAAATCTCCTTTTAGAGAAATAATTTTTAAGTTGATTACCCGGCCGGATTTATTTCTGTTTAATATAGTAATATCTTTTATCCTCTCTATCTCTCTGCCTGCCTTGCCTAATTTATTTTCGATCTCTTTTATAGAAATAACCTCCTGCCAAGAAAAATGTGGAGAATCTTTACAAAAATTACAAACCACACCTTTTAGCGGCGGTATATCTACATCCCAGAGGACCGATGCATCTTCTGTATACCCACCACAG
>JAMWCK010000019.1 GCA_023819625.1 Candidatus Omnitrophota bacterium
TTTGACTGTAAAGGGCGAGACGGTTTTATTTGTGGGCACAAAAAAGCAGGCCCAGGAGGTAATTCAACAGGAGGCCCAACGTTGCGGAATGTATTATGTGACCGAGCGTTGGCTGGGAGGACTGTTGACCAATTTTTCTACAATAAAAAAGAGTATCAACCGACTCAAAGAGATTGAGAAGATGGGAGAGGATGGGACATTTACTAAATTGACCAAGAAAGAGGTGGCAAGACTAGAAAAGGAATTAAACCGATTAAAGAAGAATTTTTCCGGAATTGTATCGATGGAACGTCTTCCTGGTTGTGTTTTTATCGTGGATATAAAAAAAGAAGAGACTGCGGTACGCGAGGCGCGGCGGTTAAATATCCCCATTATTGCTCTAGTAGATACTAATTCTGACCCTGATCTTGTTGATTTTCCTATTCCCGGTAATGACGATGCAACAAAATCCATTCGTTTAATTAGCAGTTTATTAGCAGATACTATCATTGAAGGAAGAAAACGGTTTTTATCTTATCTCTCTCAAGAAGGCGTAACCCTTAAAGAGGAAGAGGGGCTACAGGAAGTAACGCTACTTCCTGAAGAGGAATCAAAGATAAAGGAGATTGAAGAGATTGTGGATACTGCTACCCCAGAAGAAGATGAAATCAAACCAATGCGCAAAGGTCGTGTCCTCAAGTCTGAAGAGGGGCGCACAAAAATGCACAAAAAACTATAAGGAATAAAGACAAAACTCCTCATTATTATAGATCTGGGATAACCGGAGGAAAAGCAAGATGAAGATATCTTTAGAGCTAATTAAGGAATTAAGGAATTTAACCTCGGCAAGTATTTCTGATTGTAGGAAGGCGCTTCAGGAGTCTGAGGGAGATATCAAAAAGGCAACGGAGCTTCTGCGGAAATGGGGTTTGGAATTAGTCAGTAGTAAAGAAGGTCAGATAACCAAAGAGGGAAGAATTGAGGCATATGTGCATACCGGCAACAAACTAGGGGTTTTATTGGAGGTGGGTTGCGAAACAGATTTTGTTGCACAGAATACTGAGTTTGCGCAATTTGCTAAAGATATTGCCATGCAGATTGCTGCCTGCAATCCTTTATACATTAAAAAAGAAGATGTCCCTATCGGGGTTTTGCAGGAGCAAAAAGATAAAGAGACATTTTATAAAACACATTGTTTGTTAGAACAAGCCTTTATTAAAGATCCCAGTATTACGGTTAAAGATTATCTAGGAGGCCTGATTGCTAAACTTAGTGAGAATATCACGATTCGTAGATTCATCCGCTACAAAATCGGTGCGTAATAAATAACCTCTTAGGAAGGTAAGTTTTAACATAAAATGAAGGTTCCGGTCTATAAAAGGATAGTTCTTAAGTTAAGCGGTGAAGCACTCCAGGGCAAACAGTCCCACGGTATAGACCACGCCGTCTTAGTCTCCCTTGCCCGGCAGATAAAAGAAATCCGCAATTTAGGTGTAGATGTGGCAATTGTTTTAGGTGGCGGGAATATCTTCCGCGGTCAAGAAAATACCAATCTTAAAGGCCTGGATATGGACCGTTCCGTTGCTGATTATATGGGGATGCTTGCGACAGTAATTAATGGTTTGGCCCTGCAGGATGTTTTGGAGAAGATGGGTTTACCTACACGCCTGATGACGGCAATTGAGATCCAGAGGGTAGCGGAGCCGTATATTCGAAGACGTGCCATCCGCCATCTGGAAAAAGGACGCACCGTGATTTTTGTTGCCGGGACAGGCAATCCCTATTTTACTACCGATACTGCCGCAGCGCTTCGGGCAATGGAGATTGGTGCGGATGCGATATTAAAAGGGACAAAGGTAGACGGCGTATATTCGGCTGATCCCTTAAAGGTAAAGGGGGCAAAAAGATACCAGAGATTAAGATACATTGATGTCTTAAAAAAAGGCCTTAAGGTGATGGATACTACCGCCGTGAGTCTGTGTATGGATAATAAATTACCCATTATCGTATTTAATCTATATAGGGAAGGGAATATCAAGCGCGTGGTGCTCGGTGAGGAAATTGGAACCATTGTTAGCTAATCCCCTGTCATCGCGGTTAATCTAAATTTTTAAGGAGGAGAGGTTATGACACTACGAGAGGTTTTACATAGTACGGAAGAAAAGATGAAAAAGACAATAGAGGCAGTGGCACGTGAATTTTCGGAGATCAGGACAGGCCGGGCAAATCCGAGTTTAGTAGAAGGCTTACACGTTGATTATTACGGAACACCGACATTATTAAAACAATTAGCTTCAATTTCTGTGCCCGATGCACATCTTTTGGTTATTCAGCCCTGGGATAAGAACGCCATTGCCGAGATTGAAAAGGCGATCTTAAAATCCAATTTAGGAATCACCCCCTCCACAACGGGAAATCTAATTCGCTTAAGCATCCCGGCGTTATCTAAAGAAAGACGCGTGGAGTTAGTTAAGGTGGTGCACGGTATGGCAGAGGAAGGGAGGGTGTCATTACGTACTATCCGTAGAGAGGCAAAAGAGTCTCTGGAGAAATTAGAAAAGGATAAAATTATTACTGAAGATGATAAATTCAAAGGAATAGATGAGTTACAGAAACTCATTGATAAATATATTGCCAAAATTGAAGAATTACTGAAAAATAAAGAGAAAGAAATCCTTGAATTTTGATCTCTAAATCTGGGCCACTAGCTCAGCAGGCAGAGCACCACCCTTTTAAGGTGGGTGTGCCGCGTTCGAGTCGCGGGTGGCTCATTAAAAATAAGATAAAAAGGGCGGATGGTGCAATTGGTAGACACGCGAGGCTTAGGACCTCGTGGCAGCAATGCCTTGGAGGTTCAAATCCTCTTCCGCCCATTTGTTGTAGAGTAAATAATGCGGGAGTAACTCAGTTGGTAGAGTGCAACGTTGCCAACGTTGTTGTCGCGGGTTCGAATCCCGTCTCCCGCTCCAGAAAATTTTTGGAGGTCTCACCTCCAAACATATTCAAATGAATAGAGTTACGTTAACCGTTTACTGTGCACCGTTTACCGCAGGAAGAAAATATATAAAATAAAACATGATACTTAAGACCCGATACTTTGACACAGATGTTCGGATCATGTGTCATGTATCAGGTATCAGATTTACAGCAAGAGGAGAGGAATATGAAGATTATGGACTTTTTATCTAAAAAGGCAATCATTGCGGATATCAAGTCAACAAAAAAGGAGGACGTGATCAAGGAATTGGTTGATGCCTTGATTGAGGCAGGGGAGATTGAAAAGCGTATTCGCAACCGTCTTATTGAGGCGCTGATGAGGCGTGAATCTTTGGGTTCCACCGCGATTGGCCAGGGCATTGCTATTCCCCATGCCAAATGCGATGGGGTAGCAAAACTCGTAGCGGCCTTTGGACTCTCTAAAAAGGGCGTGGATTTTGATTCCTTGGATGGAGAACCAGCTTATATCTTCTTTCTCCTTGTTGCACCGCAGGATTCTGCCGGTCCGCATCTAAAGGCCCTGGCACGCATCTCGCGTCTCTTAAAGGATCGCTATTTTCGTGAGAGCCTGCGCGCCTGTGTTGATGAAAAATCCATCATTAAGATTATCAATCAGGAAGATGAAAAAAAGATTTAGTATGAAGATTAGACCCAAAGGGTTCTTTAAGTGGCTATATCCGGGTATAGGTATAAAGCGCTGGATTGGCCTTGGTGGCTTTGGGGTGATTTTGGTGGTTTTTGGCTCCAGTTGCCTGCAGACGGAAGAGTTGTGGATAAGTCGGGCGTTAGATTTAATCATCATGGTTTGCGGTATCATTATTTTAGTCCTAAGTATTAAAAATATGTTGCGTTCATTTATCGCGGCATTTATTCCTACATCTCGAGGAAAGGAGTTAGTAGATATTTTATATCAAAGAAGACAGTTAATCCGTGGTCCAAAGATAGTAACTTTAGGTGGTGGCACAGGACTATCTGTACTTTTAAGCGGCCTAAAGGAATACACCTCTAATATTACGGCGATAGTTACTGTTGCCGATGATGGGGGTTCTTCGGGTAGGTTACGGCAGCAGTTTGACATTTTACCACCAGGGGATATACGTAATTGCTTAGTGGCCTTAGCAGATGCACCGACACTGATGCGCGATTTGTTTCAATTTCGGTTTGCTAATCCTTCAGAGCTAGCCGGGCATAGTTTTGGCAATCTCTTTATTACGGCGATGACTCAGCTTACGGGAGATTTTGAAAAGGCGATTAAAGAAACGGCTAAAGTCCTTGCCTTACGGGGCGAAGTGATCCCCTCCAGTTTGAGTAATGTGGTTTTGGTTGCTGAGCATAAAGATGGCACGATTACCGAAGGAGAGGATAAGATTCCTAAGGTACACATTCCGATAGAAAAGGTAACCCTTAAACCCAGTCAGCCTCAGGCAACACCCGAGGCGCTAAAGGCAATAGAAGAGGCGGCAATTATTGTTTTAGGGCCGGGTTCGCTTTACACAAGTATTATTCCTAATCTTTTGGTGAGAGAGATTACTGAGGCGATAGTGGCCTCTGAGGCAGTGAAGGTTTATGTCATAAACATTATGACACAACCCGGCGAGACTGACGGTTATACCGCCTCCCAACATCTAAAGACGTTAATTAAACATAGCCATCCGCGCCTTGTGGATTATTGTATCATCAATAGCGCAGAACTTCCTCAAGAGATCTGCCAGCGTTATGCGAAGCAGAATTCCTATCCGGTTATAAACGACCGCAAAAATATTGAAGACTTAGGTTACCACGTGATTGAGGATGATATTGTGGTTGCTGATGATGTAATCAGACATGACCCCAATAAACTGGCCAAGATTATATTAGGTCTCGTTGAGGAGATATAGATGCCGCTGATAAGAAAAAAAATAGTGGTGAAGAATAAGCAGGGGCTACATGCCCGTCCCGCGGCGTTATTTGTCCAACTTGCCAATAAATTTGATTCCCATATCCGCGTAAGCAACAAACAGGAAATGGTTAATGGTAAATCCATTATGGGGATTCTTATGCTGGGTGCGGAGTGCGGTTCAACCATTATTATTGAAGCAGAGGGTGAAGATGCGGATTTGGCCGTAGCGGAATTGGAAAAGATTGTAACCAAAGAAGATTAAATGCTAAAACTAAAAGGTATTGCTGCCTCTCCAGGGATCACTATTGCCCCCGCCTATAAAATAGGTAAGGAAGAATTTACTATTCCTAAGGAAAAAATAAAGGAAGAGGATATTCCCTTACAGATACAACTTTTTGAAGAGGCTTTGATTAAGACGCGCCGCGAAATTATTGATTTACAGAAGAGAATTGCCAAAGATATGGGACAGGAAGAGGCGGAGATATTCGATGCGCATCTTCTGGTAGTAGAGGACCGCATGCTTATTGAGGAGGTCATTAATCGCTTAAAAAAAGAAAAATTAAATGTGGCTTATATATTTTCCGAGGTCTTAAAGAAATACATTGAAGTCTTCTCTAAAATTGAGGATGAATATTTAAAGGAACGCATCGCCGATATCAACGATGTAGGAAGAAGGATCCTGCATAACCTTTTAGGTAAAGAGCGCAAGGGGTTAGAGGAGTTGAAAGAAAAGGTGGTAGTGGTAGCGCATGACCTTTCTCCTTCAGAGACTGCGGCAATGTATAAAAAAAATGTGGCTGGCTTTGTTACGGATATCGGGGGAAAAACTTCCCATACTGCAATTATGGCCAAATCATTAGGGATTCCCGCGGTGGTAGGGGCAGAGGAGGCAACTTACCGGCTTAATAATGGTCAGTTATTAGTGGTCGACGGAAGTCTTGGTGAGGTAATCGTTGATCCTGATGAGGAAACCCTTAACTTTTATCGGCAAGAAGAGCAGAGATTAAAAAGTATCGCTGAGAAATTTTTATCTACAAGAGACTTACCTGCCCAGACCTTGGATAAAAAGAGAATTGAGATAAGTGCCAATATAGAATTACCCGATGAGGTGTCAGTAGTAAAACTTTATGGTGGCCAGGGTATTGGTCTTTACCGTACCGAATACTTCTATATGAACCGCGATGACCTTCCGCGGGAGGATGAACATTACGCTGCCTATCGCTATGTGGCGCAAGAGATGAGGCCATATCCGGTAATTATCCGCACACTGGATTTAGGCGGAGATAAGTTTTTATCGCCGGTACGTATGCCACATCAAATGCAACCCTTCTTAGGGTGGCGGGCAATTCGTTTTTGTTTGGCACAACCCGAGATATTCAAGACACAACTAAGGGCAATCCTGCGTGCTTCTGTGCACGGAAAATTGAAACTGATGTATCCGATGATCTCTGGTATTGAAGAGCTGATTCAGGCAAACAAGATTTTAGAAGAGGTAAAACAGGAATTAAAAACCAAAGGCATCCCCTTTGATCCTAAACTGGAAGTGGGGGCGATGATTGAGATTCCCTCTGCCGCCTTAACCTGTGATCTTTTGGCTAAGGAGGTCGATTTTTTTAGTATTGGGACCAACGATTTGATTCAATATTCATTAGCCGTTGACCGCACTAATGAGAAGGTGGCTTATCTTTATGAACCAGCGCATCCGGCGGTCCTGCGGATGATTAAGAATATCATTGAGATTGCCCATGCGGCAGGAATCTGGGTAGGAATGTGTGGAGAAATGGCGGGTGAGCCGGCGCTTATGCTTATCCTTTTAGGTCTGGGGATAGATGAATTAAGTGTACCCCCTTTGGTTATCCCCGAGATAAAATATATTATCCGCTCTATTACTTTAAAACAGGCGCAGGAAATTGCTCGGGAGGCTTTACGCTTTTCTACAGGTAGGGAGATTGAAGAGTTTACTCAAAGAAAATTAAGAGAGATTTTAAGATGAGAGGGTTAAATCTAAAAACGATAAAAAAAATAGATAAATCCGATATGTTAAGCTTGCTCTTGGATTTTCCTGGGCAATGCAAGGCGGCCTTAGATATTGGCAAGCGGACTGAATTATTATTTGACCATAACGCATTTAACAAAATTGTCTTCTGTGGTTTGGGCGGTTCCGCAATCGGTGCGGATTTGGTTAGGTCATATCTATATTTTGAGAGCAAAATTCCCATTATTGTCTTACGGGAATACAATTTGCCTGGTTATGTGGATAATTCAAGTTTGGTATTTATATCCAGTTATTCGGGAAATACGGAGGAGACATTAAGTAGCTATCTTGAAGCCAAAAACAAAAATGCCTTTATTATTACCATCTCCTCAGGGGGAAAGTTGGAGGAATATGCCCACGCGGACAAAATTACTTTTATCCCGATACCTTCTGGTCTTCCGCCTCGCTGCGCCTTAGGTTATTTAAGTATTGTGCCCTTGGCGATCCTGGGAAAATTAGGCATAATTCCTAAGGTAGATATAGATTCATCGATAAGACAGATGATAGAGATTTTAGATGACCTAAAAGATAATTCTCTTAAGCCTACAATTGCACAGAGCGATAATTTAGCCAAATCCATAGCCAAAAAATTGTATCATAAATTTAGCATTGTCTATTCGCCCTCGGTACATTTTGATGTCTGTGCTACACGTCTTAGAGGACAGCTGAATGAAAATTCTAAGGCCCTTGCCTCCAGCCATGTCTTCCCGGAGATGAACCACAATGAGATTGTCGGCTGGCAGAATCCCAGGAGACTATTTAAGGATTTTGTGGTATTGATGCTTAGAGACAGCCGAGCGCATCCGCGGGTAGAAAAAAGAATGAACATAACTAAAGATATCCTGAATAAAGAAGGGATAAGGGTTCTTGAGATTTACTCACACGGTGAAGATCTATTAAGCAGAATCTTCTCTCTTATATATATTGGTGATTTTATCTCTTATTATTTGGCAATACTTTACGGAATTGACCCTACACCTGTAGAAAGGGTTACGTATCTGAAAAATCAGTTGGTTAAAGAATAAGTAGGGAAGACTAAGTAGTGAGGGATGAGGGCAAAGTTAATCCTTCAGCCTAATCCCTTACTCCTCAATAACGAAAATGAAGGCATTAATTCTGGCTGCAGGTTATGGCATACGGCTGTATCCTTTAACCAAAGATTATCCCAAGCCTTTGCTTAAGGTTCAAGATAAGGCGATTATTGATTATCTTATTGACAAACTCGATGCCCTAGACGGACTGGATGAAATTATTGTGGTTACGAATAGTAAATTTATTGGACAATTTAGAAGTTGGGCGCGTAAGAAAAGGTGTCTTAAAAAACTAACCTTAATAGATGATTTAACTAATTCTGCGGCTACAAGACGCGGGGCGGTTGGGGATATAAATTTTGTGATAAATAAAAAACACGTTTTTGCTGACCTTTTGGTTATCGGCGGAGATAATCTCTTTGAGGGTGATTTAAAAGAATTTATAAAATTTACAAAAATTCACCCCCATCAGCCAGTGATTGGTGTCTATCGGCTAAAAAGGCTCAAAGACGCCTGCAATTATGGGGTGGTTAAGTTAGATAAGACTAACCGCGTGATTGATTTTAAGGAGAAGCCAAAGATCCCTACCTCGCGGCTTGTGGCAATGTGCCTTTATTATTTTCCTAAAGAGACGTTACCGTTTGTAGGGGAGTACTTAAAATGTAAAACTACAAAGCATGATGCCACAGGTTGTTATATTGATTGGCTAAGGAAAAAGACTGCAGTTTATGCGTTGTGTTTTGGTAAGAAGTGGTACGATATTGGTGAGCATAGATTCTATCAAGAGGCAAAAGAGAAATTCTAAAGAAGGAGAGATTTTATGCGCGTTTTAGAAAAATATCTTTTTACTTCTGAATCCGTAGGGGAGGGGCATCCGGATAAGATCTGCGATCAGATATCCGATGCAGTTTTAGACGAGGTTTTAAGGCAGGACCCTTATGGTCGTGTTGCCTGCGAGACCTATGTTACCATGGGGCTTTTGATTGTCGGAGGTGAAATTACTACCACGGGTTATGTCGATATCCATAATCTTACCCGCAATGTTTTAAGAGAGATCGGTTATAGCCATCCCAAATACGGTTTTGATTATCATACCTGCGCCGTGGTGAATACCATTCATGCCCAGTCTGCGGATATCGCGCAGGGGGTAAATAAAGGTGGTGCGGGGGACCAGGGGTTTATGGTAGGATATGCCTGCCGCGAGACTGAAGAGCTAATGCCTTTACCGATTATGCTGGCGCATAAACTCGTGCGGCGCATTGCCGAAGTGAGAAAACAGGGGATATTAAGATATTTAGGTCCGGATTGTAAGTCGCAGGTAACAGTTGAATATCATCATGGACATCCCAAAAGAGTGGATTCCTGTGTTTTGGCTTGTCAGCATACGGAGGAGATATTGGATTCCACAAAAGAAAAAATTACAAAATCTGCGCGCCAGGAATTAATTGAGGTAATCGCGCGCCCGGTACTAAAGGAATACATTGATAAAAATACCCGGTATTATGTTAATGAGACAGGAAAGTTTGTTATCGGTGGACCACAATCTGACACGGGGATGACCGGCAGAAAAATAATTGTGGATACCTATGGCGGAGTGGTGGCTCCAGGCGGCGGTGCGTTTTCAGGAAAAGACCCTACAAAAGTTGACCGTTCCGCTGCTTATATGGCAAGATACATTGCCAAAAATATCCTGGCCGCAGGATTAGCGGATAAGTGTCTGATTCATCTTGCCTATGTCATTGGTCGAGCCGAACCTTTAGCAATTATGGTAGATACCTTTGGCACAGGGAAGATTTCTGAAACTAAATTTATAAAACTCATCCGAGAAAATTTTGATTTAACCCCCCAGGGAATGATTAAGACCTTGGATCTCTTGCGTCCGATATACAAAAAAACCGCCTGTTACGGACATTTTGGCAGAACTGAGCCAGAGTTTAGCTGGGAGTTAACAGATAAGGCAAGCCTTTTGAAAAAGCAGGCGGCAAGATTATAGCCAAGATATATGTGCGAAGCGAAACTTCGCACAGGGGCATTTTTATGAATTATGACATTAAGGATATAAATTTGGCAAAGAAGGGTGCGTTAAGAATTGAATGGGCAAGAAACAATATGCCGGTTCTGGATCTTATTGGCAAGAGATTTGCCCAAGAAAAACCCTTAAAAGGCCTTAAGATCGCTGCCTGCCTACACGTTACCACAGAGACCGCAGTTTTGATGGAGGTACTAAAATTAGGTGGGGCAAGGTTGGCTTTATGCGCCTCTAATCCTTTATCCACGCAGGATGATGTCGCTGCTTCATTAGTAAAAGACCTTAAGATTGCGGTATTTTCTCTTAAGGGTGAGGATACCCAGACTTATTATCAACATATAAAATTGGTATTGGCGATTAATCCTGATATCACCATGGATGACGGCGCAGATTTGGTATCCACGATTCATAAGGCGAAGCAGGTATCATGTATCAGGTATCAGGTTATAGGTGGCACGGAAGAGACGACAACCGGAGTAATCAGATTGCGTGCCCTCGCTAGGCAGGGTAAGTTGCTTTATCCGATAATTGCGGTGAATGATGCCCAGACCAAATATTTATTTGATAATCGCTATGGAACAGGTCAGTCAACGGTAGATGGAATTATTCGCGCCACCAATAAACTAATCGCCGGAGCTAATTTTGTCGTCTGTGGCTATGGCTGGTGCGGAAGGGGTGTGGCTTTGCGGGCAAAGGGTATGGGCGCACAGGTGATTATTGTTGAAGTTGATCCTTTACGTGCCCTGGAGGCAACCCTAGATGGCTATGCAGTGATGACAATGAAGGAGGCAGCAAAACAAGGCGATATCTTTGTGACTACTACCGGAGACACCCGTGTGATTCGTAGAGAGCATTTTCTTTTAATGAAAGACGGAGTAATCCTTGCCAACGCTGGACATTTTAATGTGGAAATAGATATACCTACTTTAGAAAAATTAGGTAAGAAAAAAAGACGTATCCGCGATTTTGTGGATGAATATACCTTACGTAGTGGCAGGAGGATTTATCTTTTAGGTGAAGGTCGGTTGATAAACCTGGCGGCGGCAGAAGGTCATCCTGCCCAAGTAATGGATATGAGTTTTGCCAATCAGGCGCTCTCTGTAGAATATATTGCCAAGAACTATAAGAAATTGGAAAATAAGGTCTATAAAGTTCCTGAAGAGTTAGATAGAAAAATTGCTGAGCTTAAATTAAAATCTTTAGGAATTAGAATAGATAGCTTAACCCTTCAGCAAAAAAGATATTTATCGAGTTGGGAAGTAGGAACACAATAAAAATAATTCCCTTCCAACCATTTCCAACTCCCGGGGTTGGAACTGGTTGGAAGGGAAGGGGTTGGGAATCAGCTAGATGATAAAGAGGATTGCTGTTTTAACTACCGGTGGTGATGCGCCGGGAATGAATGCTGCTATCCGTGCGGTAGTGCGTTATGGAATTTATAAAAAATTAGAGGTGATGGGTGTATTTCGCGGCTGGTGGGGTCTGATTAATGAGGAATTAAGGTTGCTTGACCACCGTTCTGTTTCTGGAATTATTAATCAGGGCGGAACGATTTTAAAGACCGCGCGTTGCCAGGAATTTCGCACCGAAGAAGGTCAAAAGCGGGCATATGAGGTGATAAAGAAAAACTGCATTGACGCACTGGTAGTTATCGGCGGAGATGGCAGTTTTCGTGCCGCCCATGAGTTTTATAAAAAATATGGTGTTTTCTGTATTGGTATACCTGCCTCTATTGATAATGATATTAACGGAATAGAGATGACGATCGGCTTAGATACGGCGATAAATACAGCACTTTCTGCCATTGATAATATCCGTGATACGGCTACATCCTTGGAACGGGTTTTTGTTGTTGAGGTGATGGGACGTGACTGCGGATATATTGCCCTTAAGGTCGCCCTTGCTGGAGGCTGCGAAGAGGTAATTATCCCGGAACGAAGATACAATTTAGAAGAAATCTGTCATGATATTGTTGAGGGAAATTTAAGGGGAAAGATTAGCTGGATAATTGTCGTTGCGGAGGGAGCAGCTAGCGCCCAAGAGATTGCACAAAAAATTAATGAAATGACGAGCCTGGAAACACGGGCAGTAGTCTTAGGCCATATTCAAAGAGGGGGCAGGCCCACCGCTTTTAGTCGGGATTTGGCCTTAAGGTTAGGTCAAATCGCTGTGGATTGCTTATTAAGAGGAGAAAAAGATAAGGTCGTGGGGTTACATGACGAGAAAATAATTAGTGTAGATTTTGCTCGGGCAATTCAAAAAAAAGACTTAAGAATAGAAGAATTATATCATTTAGTAAAGGTCCTGAGTTAAAAAGGAGGATTTAAAGATTTATGGGAAGGAGACCATTGGATATTGAGGATATTGCCTTGGGTTTGGTAATGGATGATAATCTGATGACCAAAAGAAAATTGGCTAAAAAGATATTCAGCCTTGCCTATAAACAGGGGATTTATCCTTCGAGTATCCATCAGCTTTATGTTGCCCGCGGAAGGGGAGATTTTGGAGGCTTTACGGTGCCAGCAATAAACCTAAGGAGTCTTACCTATGATTTGGCACGGGCGATATTTCGTGTGGCAATTAAGAATAATACCGCCGCATTTATTTTTGAGATTGCCAAATCCGAGATGGGGTATACCGCCCAACCACCGATAGAATATTCGGCGGTGGTTTTGGCTGCAGCGATTAAAGAAGGATACACTGGTCCGGTTTTTATTCAGGGGGATCACTTTCAGCTAAATGCGCAAAAATTTAAGGAGAATCCTGATAAGGAAATAGAAGGTTTAAAGCTTCTGATTACCGAGGCCGTTGAGGCCGGATTTTATAATATTGATATTGATTCATCCACACTGGTAGATTTAACCCAATCAGAAATTAAAAAACAGCAGTTTTTAAATTACGAAATCTGTGCTCAACTTACAGGATTTATCCGTTCTATCCAGCCACGGGGAATAGAAATATCCGTAGGCGGTGAAATTGGTGAGGTAGGAGGTAAGAATTCTACACCGCAGGAATTACGCGCCTTTATGGAGGGGTTTCGGCAGAGACTGCGCAAAGGTCGTAGCGGTATTTCTAAGATTAGTGTTCAGACCGGCACTTCTCATGGCGGAGTAGTTCTGCCTGATGGTTCAATTGCTCAGGTAAAGTTAGACTTCGATACCTTAAAGAATTTATCGCGGATTGCGCGGGAGGAATTTGGTTTAGCGGGTGCAGTGCAACATGGCGCATCTACCTTACCGGCAGAGGCATTCCATAAATTTCCGGAATGTGAGACCGCGGAGGTACATCTGGCTACAGAATTCCAGAATATGCTCTATGAGAGTAAACATTTCCCCCAAGACTTAAAGACCAGAATATACGATTGGTTAAAGACGAATGCCGCCTCTGAAAGAAAAGAGAACGAGACTGAGGAGCAGTTCATTTATAAGACGCGCAAAAAGGCATTAGGTCCGTTTAAGAAAGAAATTATGCGCTTATCCAAGGAAATCCGCGAGGCGATTGCCAAAGAAATTGAAGAAAGATTTGATT
>JAMWCK010000020.1 GCA_023819625.1 Candidatus Omnitrophota bacterium
CATGGATATATTAATTCCTGGGTAGAAGAGATGTCTTTAGGCAATTTTACTCAGACCAAAGATACGCAAAAAGGTTTTATCCGCATCAAGTTTAATTTCCAAGATACAGATAATAGACCTTGGGAAGTAGTTATTATTACTCCCGAAGATTTTTCCCGTTCTCAGTTTGGCGGAGTAGATGAAGCCACGGCAAAAATCGCTAAACCACACTGGATTTATAAGATGGGTAGGGGAGAAGAAATTGATGGGGTATTTTTAGTAGATGTGCCCTTTGTTCTACCGAGAAAAAGAACACTTAAGCAATACTTTGTCATTGATGAGGTTCGATTTGCTTCTGATTTTTCTAAGAACTTCAGGCGTCTACACAGGACGCTCAGGGGCAAGTTATACATCATTTACCTCTATGAAAGAGGAAAAAGAAGGCAGTTAAGTGTAATTTGTCTTCCTGGCGGTTCTATTCCGGCAGATGTTGCTGCGCATTTAGAGATAGATAGATTAACTAAAGAATATAGAGGGATGATGCGAGTCTTTGCGCTTAAGCATGGGGAAGAACCCATAGGAGAGGAGAAGGAAAGGGTTCATTTGGCGGAAACAAAATCTTTAAGAAATGGAGATATAGTTACCTATGCAGAAGTAGGAAGCGGTGTTGATTGGCAAGAAATAGAAATAGGGGCTAAGTCTTTGCGCACAAGATTAATTGCTAAAGAAATAAAGGAGGAGGGCAGAAGCGATGAATGGAGGAGCGCAGGAAGAAGGTCTCTCATAAACACTTTCGGCCATATAACCAAATTCTTACAGACTAAGTTAGATGCCTTTTGCCGATTAAGACAACTTAGAGATTTAGATGAGTTATATCTTGCGATAGGCATGGGTTTAATCAAAGAGGAGGAGGTCTTAGATTATCTTTTCCAGAGAACAAGAAGAAAAGTTTTAATATGGGCTCATGATCGGGTAGGCCTTTTAAGAGATATCACCAATGTATTTTTCAGATATAAGCTTAACATAATAATGGATAAGTGTAAAGAAGAAGATGTATTTTTAGTATTAGAGTTTATCGTTGAAGATACAGAAGAAACACCCACACTACAGAACTCCAAATTAGTTGCGGAATTGAAGAAAATAAGAAGTGTATCAGAAGTTAATGTGGTAACCTTAAAGGCAAAATCGGCTCCGACTGATTCTTCCTACCGGGGCTGGAAAGAAAAGCGAGTCAGACAACAGTTAGGAAGATACAGGACAGAAGGTATAGTTTTTAGGAAACCTAAAGAAGAAGAGCAGAGACTAATTGATCCCGCAATCGAAGCGGCAATTAACTTTTTGAATAAATTTAGAGCCAAGGCAAATCAACTGCGGGGTCCTCCAGAAGTAAACATCATTGAAACCCATCTAATTACCTTTGCTTGTGCCTATCTTGATGGAGTTCTATACATTGAAAAACCTGCCCTCAATAATCCTCAATATGACCTCACCTGTGTATTTGTCCACGAGCTAAACGCTTCAAGATTCCATCTTTTTAATCTCCTCGCTGAATACAGATTCAAGATTTATAAGCACAGATACACTTTTATTCTCTTAGTGGGATCAATCGTTTATTTTACCCTTTTTATTTTGGGGATATCTCAACCCGATATTACGATAGGCAAAAAAATTACAATTATCATCTATCAGCTTATTTTACTTTCTATTTTACTTTCTTTTAGATGGGCATTATGTCAATTTAAAAAATATGTTGAATCCACGAAGAAAAAGGGATCTCTGGCGCAAGAAGCCTGGTCACAGAAAGCGACATCAACAGCTGTGTCAGAACCACAGACTACCGAGATAGATTCTCTAGTTTATCTAAAAAGTATAGGCAACTTCCACTTCTTTATTTCTAGCAATAGCGATACTATTTATATATTCTGGTTTCTTAAAGATACCAATATAATTTTACCCGCACAAGATTTTAATGCTAACCAAGAAAAAATCTTGAAACTGGTTGCTGAGCTTAAAAATTCTTTTCCCCAGACAGAGAGGGTAGTCTTACATTTCCTTTATGAAGGTGTTTTAGATATTCAATGTGAGACTATCGAGATAAAAACCGGCACTATACCGCCACGAGAATTAGCTATTCTCATTGAGAAGTTCAAAGGAGGCGAACACAGTGTTTTTAGCTATCTTAATGGAACTCTATTAGGTTGCTGGTTTGTTCCTCTGCCACTATTGATTCCTGTTTTAATTCTTCTTGGATTATTTTATATTTTGTCCTATACAAAAGCATCTTCGTTGCTCCGGTCGCTGCAGAATTTCTTTAAGAGAATGGGTTCTCCTTTCGTGGTTGGTGGGTTCATATTCGCTACAGCGGCCTTATTTTTAGGAATAATGGAAGGGTTAAAATTAGGTTGCCTTGGTCCTGTGGGATTATTATTTATGGCCGAACAAGGACAAGAACAAGAAAAGGAAAGATTTCCTATCCTCAAGATAGATCTTCTAAGAGGGATTAGGCCTTTCAGAGGTTCAAGGTCTTTCAGAGGTTCAAATTGGTCTCGTAATTTTGAAGATGAAAGTATCACTTCAGAAAGAGCTGTATTTGTCCTACTCCCTACGAAGGACGGCGCAGATAAACTCCCTACCTGGTTTGAGAGGCAGTTAGGAGATTTAAGAAAATTAAAGGGTTATCATTATGAGATAATAGTTTGCTCTAATGGTTCAACAGATGATACAGATAAGGTTATGCAGCACCTTATGGCAAGATATCGACGGGAAGGCGTAAAGATAACGTTTATCAATGAACCAAAGGATGTGGGCAAAAATGCGGCAGTTAACCTTTTATTCCAGGAGGCAAAAAGAAGATATAAAAAGGCCAAAAGAACAAATCCCCAGTTAAGTTTATATTTACATTTTAGCGATGACGATGCCTATCCGGTGGAAGAAGTTCCTTCGGTAGAAAGAGAAAGATACCAGTTGACAGATGAAGAAGTCCTCATTTTAGAAGGGGAACCGTCCCAGATAGGCAGAAATATACTTATCTTAGAGAATCCCCAACTTGCCTATAAATTAACCTGGGGATATCTAGCCACTCTGAGCCAAAAGGTAAGTGGATATTTAGAGAGAATAGTTCAATTAGGACAAAAGACCATGAGCATAAGGGAGGCCTTACAGAAGGAAGGAGTAAGATGTGTGGGTACAACACCCATATCTCCTAAGATCTTATTAAGAAGGGGTATTCTTGGTTTATGGAGTTATTGCTTTCAGCATATGACCGGAGTGCGTAAGCGGCCTTTAGGCATACCCTTAATCCAGATATACGGGCAGTCTTATACCGTAAATATTGACGACTTTCCTTCCGCCGGGGTACCGGAAGAATTAGAATGCGAAGATTGTTTTCTCTCCGCTCATTTCTATCCTTATGTCTCCACAAACCCCCTGGCCTTACACTATCATGCCGAGCCCAACAATTGGAAGACATTTAAACTTAGATACCTCAGAGATACCCGACACCGCCAGAGGTTAAATGAATATTTTGCCTATGACTATGACTTACAACAGAGATTTATTGAATTTGTGGGAGCCAGAGAGGCCAGTCACGCGGTATTAACTTGTGCGCTAATAGAGAAGTACGGAAGGTTTTCAATTACATATATCTTGCTTAGAATCAATGAGTTGCTTAAAGATTATCTGGAATGGCGCTTTAGAAAGGGTTGGGTTAAAAGAGAGTTAAGAAGTATGCGCGGTATGGTCAGGGGGGTAAATATTTCTAATCTTGAATTAGTAAAGATAGATGAAGGGCATTATGGGATAATTTCAGAGGGCGATAATATCGTATATACCGACCGCGAAATATTATGGTCTGTTATTGTTGTCATGGGATTAGATACCGATTTTGATAATACCTTAAGCTTAAAGGAAGTAGAAGAGGCGGTATCCAGACACGAAGGGCTTTCTTCCAAAGACAAAGCTCGTCTTCATCAGGTTCTAAGAGAAATTTGGCAAAGTCTGGGTAGACAGGAAGACGAGGAGATTTCTGTGGTTGATTTTGCTTTGGCTTTACGCCCGCCTCTTCCACGTCCTGCCGGCTGGCGATTCTTAAGTGAATACCTTATGGAGCGTAATTTGTTTCTGCTTTACCACGCAGCACATAATTTAGAAAACTGGGTCTTGGCTTATACTGCGATGGTTAAATTATCCGAATTTATAAAAGAAGAGGCGGACGCCCGCACCCTTAGTAAGCTAATTCAGATAGCTAGAAAGTCAAAGATAAGAATGTCTCCGATTCTTATGAGGATTATTGTAAATAGGGCAATGGCATTGAGGGTTCCTATTTCCCTATGTAATACAGAGTTACTTGTGCAGAATGAGTTAAGTGAGATGGTCTGGAGAGCTTATGATATCCGTCACCAGAAACAATGTATTTTAATGTTTTCTCTTCCCGAAGAAGATGAATTGTTAAGGCAGCTAAACCAAATCTTGCCTGAGCATTTTGTGTCATCGTTTGCTTACGACGAGACCTTAATGCTACGCTTAACAGACTTTATTGAAGGTGAACCTTTTTCTGGATTCCTGGAGAGATGGCATCCTATTTCTGAGTGGCTGAAGGTAGTTATTGATATAGGAAAGACTGTGTCCCGCATCAGAATGCATAAGATGGGTTTTATCCACGGAGATTTAAGGAGACCTAACGCCATCGTAGTTGAAGATGGACAAGGAGAGCGCAGGGTAGTCTTTATAAATGCCGGCTGTTTCCAGTGGCAGGAAGAGCTTCCTCAAAGAGCAGATATATTTGGTCTGGGTGCCTTACTTTATTATGGGTTTACCCACAGAGATCCTAGTCTAAATGCTGAATATACTACAATTACCACCATACCCGAAAGACTAAACTGGATAATCTGCAAGGCATTAGAGAAACTACCTTCAGATGAAGTATATGAGTCCCTGGATGAATTGTTAAATGATTTAAGCGATTTCCTTAAAGATGTTAACGCAGAAGAAAAAAGTGCTGCGTTTTTGGCGATAAAGGATTTTAAGGAAGAACTCCCTTCTTCTATACAGATGCACTGGAAGGAAGGTAGATTTAAAGTTAATTTTGGCGAGGAGGTACCAGCATTATCCGAGAAGACACTTGAATACTTGCTTTCCCATCAATGCGGTCATGGCTGGGCATACGTAAGGTTATCTACACTTATATTATGCGAATACCTGAGAAAAAATCCTCAGAGTTTTGGGTCTGTTTTGGGTAGCGCAAGAAATAAAGGATATCCGCTTCAACCCGCGATTACCCAAGAGATAATACGCGCCGCTAAAAATAGCGGGGGCTATTTAGAATTATTCGCTCATAGCTATAAAATCAGCGAGGAATTTAATCCTCGGGTATTTATGGCTAAAGATGAACAGGGCCTTCCCTGGATAATTAAGGTTGTGGATGAGCAAGAATTTAAGTATACACTTTCTGCAACACCAGACTATATCAGGCAAGATACTGGATTTGAATCTATCCTCGGGATAATGGTCGTAGAATTTCTTCCTCAGAGTTTCCAGACCTATATGGAAAGTCCGCATAGTCTATTGGAGATTCTGGATAAATTTATACAATTAGGAGAAATAATTCGTTCTATAAATGAGAAGGGCCTAATCCATCGTGATGTCTTTACGCATAATTTAAGATTGGATAACGAAGGTAGAGTTAGACTCATAGATTTCGGGCTCTGCGAGAGGATCGAGGAAACAACGCAAAGAGCAGATGTGATGTGTTTAGGTTGGACTATGTATCATATATTTGGAATAAGAATGTGGGTTCCTCTTGCTTATAGATTTAACGCTGTCCAGGGAGGACCTGTTTCGTTACCTTCACTACCTATATTACCTAAGGAATTAAATGAGGTTATTACCGCTGCGATTGCGAGAAGATGCGATGTTTCTGAATTTGTAGAGGCATTGCGAGAGGCAAGGAAAATTATAGAGAGAGAGTTTAAAACTCTAGAGCGTGCCTTTGGAGTGGAGAGTGTCGGAGAGCTTTTGAGGAATTTCGGTCCGACAGCATTATGGACTACAGAAAAACAACTGTATGGCTGCTTCGCCACAATTTCTCCTTCCATCTGGAATTTATATGCACCTCAAAGCGAAATAGCTCTTAGCGGTAGATTTCAGGGAAGCGAGTTTGTTTTAGAAGCGGCAGATACCTTAAGTAGAGACCAACAGATAATCTTAAGGCGTCGTTTTGAAGACTTTGCCTGTGCCCCGCGGGCTCCACCACTCCCAGAGGGGATAATCTCTATCCGCATTACTTCCCATACACCCATAGACTTAACCACGGGACTGCACCTACTCTGCGCCCTTCAGGACAATATCATCCTAATTCATCCCCTAATCATCGAGTCCGATGAAAAATTAGCTAAAATTTTAAATGTTACCATTGAGCAAGCCCGTTTATTCGCTGCCTCCTGTGTTGCAGATGAAATCTTACACTTCTTAGGTAAAGACCATGCCGCGGGAATATTGGAGTTCCTTAGAGGAAATCAAGAATACCTTGACGCGGTCTGGTCTGTATTAAGAGAAGAAAATAGAAATGGTATTTTTAGCATTAAAGGTTTTTCTGTTTCTATTTTGCAGGTTTTTATTAATGAGGCACGCCGGATACTTAATGGGATTAAGCACGAACTTACTGACCGCAAACTCCCCATCCTGCCGGCTGAGGTAGGTGGGGTTTTTAGGAAAAATCCTGACGAGGGCATAGAAAGGCAGTTACCTCTTTTTAGTTTTGTTTTCTTAGGTTCTTCTTCACTTATCCGGGTACTTCTGGGTTTATGCTTTATTGCTTATTTTATTCCTGACTCATATAGGAACTCTACTAAAGAAAAAAGGAGTTTTACTCCCTCAGAGATATTAGATTTAGTATATTCAGGGCAAATAAAGGAAGCAGTGGGAAGATACACTTTATTGAGTCCTCAACTTCAGTCTGTGGCATTGGCAGTAATGATGTGTAGTTTTGAATCTCTTCTTTCCTCCAACGCCGAACCGATAGGGATAGTTCCTCAAGGAAGATAAATTTATGCAAGAACGACGCAAAATCACAAGATGGAGTATCCATAAGCCGGTAGAGATAAAACTGTCCGGTGCAGAGACTTTTATTGAGGCACAGCTTTTGGATATTAACTTCAAAGGACTGCAGATTTCACTTAAGCCCAAACTGCCTAAGGATACAGTAGTAAAATTTCTCCTTGTTTTATCTAAGGACCTTACTTTAGAAATAGAGGCCTGGGTAATGTGGCAAAGGACGATTGATGTTCATAATATTTATGGACTTTATTTTACAAAGGTCAGTGATAACGATAAGGAAAAAATCTATAAGTTTATCTATAAACATTCACCACAGGAAATAGTTAAGCCCTGGTGGAAAAATTTGCCCGAAAAAGAGAAAGAGAAAGGAGGTGAAACCATGGAGGATCGTCGAATCTTTGCGCGTCTACCCGTAGAACTACCTTTGCGTTTTCTTGACCGAGAGCATTCTCAAGAGGGGCAGGCCAAGACTTGCGATATCAGCGCCCAGGGTGTAGGTATGATTACCGAGGTGGCATTAGCCCCACATACACCGCTAGAGTTGTGGCTTCAGATTTCTGGTCAGGGTGAACCGCTTTATACCCGTGGTGAGGTAGTTTGGTCAAAGGCATTAAAAACACATCTCTTCCGGGTAGGAATAAACTTAGAAAAGGCAGACTTTATGGGTTTAAGTCGGGCTTTAAGAAGCCGATAAAAAATCTTGACCGAGCTTTAAGTTTGTGTTAAAGTTAGAATTCCTGTTTTGGAGAGTATTGTATAACAAGGAGGCGGAATGGTAAATCCAGAACAAATCCTAAATTCTAATTTTCAAAATTCTAAATTCAGTTATTGGATATTGTTTGTAATTTGTGTATTGGTTATGGGGATTTTTGTGATTGGCTGTTCAACACAGAAGACAGAATCCAAAGCGACAATCACTATCTGGCACTGGATGACTGATCGCCAGCCCGCCTTTTTGGAGTTGGCCAGAAGATATGAAGCAAAAACCGGCGTTAAAGTAAATTTTGAGCTGTATGCACCTTCGGATGCCTATGCACAAAAGGTGCGCGCTGCCTGTCAAGGAAATACCCTGCCGGATATCTTCGGAATTTTAGGCGAAAAAAGGGATTTTGCCTCCTTTGTAAAAGCAGGATACATTTTAGATCTTACACCTTATATGGAGGAAGATTCCGGTCTTTGGAAGAATAGTTTTTTTTCTGAGGCCTTAAGCGTAAATGAGTTTCCTGAAGGGAACAGTTACGGGGTTAAACCGGGAATTTATGCCGCACCGATTGATGTGATGACTATACAAATGCTTTACAATAAAGATTTGTTTAGGCAATTAGGTTTAGACCCTAACCGTCCCCCACAGACCTTTGGTGAGTTTCTGGAGATAGGCAAAAAGATTAAGGCGGCAGAAATTCAAGGTCTGGTTTCCGGATGGGGGGAGATGTGGATGATTGATTGTCTGGCAAATAATTACGCCTTTAATCTTATGGGCAAAGACAAGGTTTTAGCCACTATCCGCGGAGAGGTCCCTTATACTGATCCTGACTGGATTCGGGTATTTAGACTTTTTAAGGAAATGCAGGAGTCCGGAGTTTTGTATAACGGTATCGTGACGATGATAAATAAGACCGCTGAGCAGTTGTTTGCCAACGAAAAAGCGGTTTTTGCCTTTAATGGCTCCTGGTGTGTCAATGTTTATAAGGGAATGAATCCTAACTTAAATTATGGGGTAATGCTTCCACCTAAGGTCTCAGAAAATTTTCCCATGTCTATTTGGGGTGGAGCAGGTTCATCCTTTATGGTCAATGCCAAATCAAAAAACAAAGAAGAGGCAGTGAAGTTTCTAAAATGGCTTACGGACAAAGACCAACAGGCATATCTGGCAGAGGCAACCAATAATCTGCCGGCAAATAAAGAAAGCGTAAGAGAAATCCCTGAGGTCTTAAGTCAATTTGCCTCAGCGATGAGATTTGCCACGCATCCAAACGTCTGGGGGATTTCAGAATTTTCCGCGGTGATTGAAGCCTTTGATAAAGGAATTCAGTCAATTATTATCGGTGAGAAGACACCTGAACAGGTAGCACAAGAAGTTCAGAAAATAAAAGAAAGAGAATTAGCAAAAAGAAAATGATAACTTCGTTATTGCGTTATTGGGTTAGATGAAGGTCAAATCAACATTGGAAAATTATCTGTTTGTCCTTCCAGCGGTTATAATCTTTACAATATTTTATATCATTCCCTTTATCTGGGTCTTTCAACTGGCGTTTTATGATTGGGATGGGATAATGCCTACTAAATTCTTTGTCGGTTTGGGGAATTTTATTGAAATTCTTCAGGATAAAATCTGGTGGCGGTCGATTTGGCAGGCAGGATACATCACCTTGATTGCCTTAACCTTTCAGAATGCCCTGGCATTTTTATTAGCCTGGGCCTGTGATCGCCAGATCCGGATGAAGAATTTTTATCGCCTGATATTTTTTATCCCGCCGGTTTTATCCGAGGTAGTTGTAGGTTTGGTCTGGCAATGGATTTTAGATGGCAATTATGGTTTATTAAATCACTGGCTGGTCTCTTTAGGTTTTCCGCATTTAGTCCGCAACTGGCTCTCTGACCCTAAGACCGCATTGACGACGGTAGCAATAGTGCACTCCTGGAAGGGCTTTGGTTGGGGATTTCTGATATTTCTGGCCGGCCTACAGACTATTCCGCGCGAACTCTATGAGGCCGCACGAGTAGATGGGGCAAATGCCTGGGAGAGTTTTAGAAGAATTACCCTTCCTTTAATGATTCCCGTGGCAGTACTGGTTGGGATATTAACTATTTTAGGGACCATGCAGGCATTTGTTTTGATTATTGCCATGACTGGCGGCGGTCCAGCGTATCATACACAAGTTCCGGTATTAAGAATCCTTGCCTCTATGCGCGGCTCCTCACGTTTTGGCTATGCCTGCGCCCAGGGGATTACTTTTGGTATAATTTTGGTTATTGTTTCTTTTATTCAGTATAGATTTTCTAAACGGGCAAGACAATATCAATGAAGACAGGGTTATATTATAAAACAAAAAGAATAACCATAAATTTGTTTATCCATTTATTCCTTTTAAGCGTGGCGGTCACCTGTATTTTTCCGCTTTTGTGGATGGTAGCTTCAAGTCTTAAAACCCAGGAAACAATTTTTAGGGATATGTCATTTATACCTAAAGAATGGCATTTTGAAAATTATTATCGCGCCTGGAGAGAAGGAGGCTTTGGCAGAAACTTCTTAAACAGCCTATTCTATACCACGAGCGTAGTGATCGGGATTATTATCGTTGCCTCGCTGGCGGCCTATGCCTTTTCGCGTCTTCGGTTTCCCGGACAAAATGTATTTTTTGCGATGTTTATGGCGGCAATGATGATTCCTATTCCGGGAAGTTTTGTTCCCCTATATGTTTTATTAAATAAACTGCACCTACGCAATACCGCTTTAGGTTATATCTTATGTATGATTAATGTCGGGTTATCCACGAGTATATTTCTCTTAAAGACCTTTTTTGACAAGATGCCCAAAGAATTAGAGGATGCCGCACGGATTGACGGCTGTTCAAAATTGGGCATCTGGTGGCATGTCGCCCTTCCTTTGGCAAAACCGGTATTGGCGGTGGTAGTGGTCTTCAATGCCCTGAATGTCTGGAACGAATATGTTTTGGCCTTGATTATCTTTGATGCAAAACCCTTGATGCCCCTTCAAGTGGCCTTAATGACTTTCCAGGGAGAATTTATCACCCAGTATCCTTTATTAATGGCGGGCCTGACGATCACCGCCTTACCTATTATTATAGTTTATCTTTTCATGCAACGCTATATTGTTAAGGGAGTAACACAGGGGGCAATTGTGGGATGAAAAGGGTTATTACGTTATTACGTTATTACGTTATTACGTTAATTATTATGAGTCCTGTTTGGGCTCAAGAGAGGCCGACTTCTGGAGAATTGATTGTGAAGGCCTGGGAGGTACACGGCAAAAAGGATATTGAGGCAACCTTCAGATATACGCAGCAGTTGATTGATTTATACAAAGAGGAGGCAGATAGACAGCAGGCATCCCTGAAGGCATTTCCTAAAAGCAAAGAAGAGATTGAGGCAGTGGCTGCCCTAAACGATGTCGCCACCGCCTATTTTATTCAAGGTGAATCTTACCGCTATCAGGGAAAGATTGAAGAGGCAATAAAGGCATTTAAGACAGTAATTTATCAATATTGCTATGCCCAGGCCTGGGATCCCCGCGGATGGTTCTGGAAGGTGGCTCTGGCTGCCTGGGAGAGCGTGGTAAAGCTTAATCCTAACGAGCCCTTGCCTCCACCTCCCTGTCAGGGAGTAGTGGAAGCAAAAAGGGAAGAGAAGAAAAAACCGGTAAGTCAAATCCCGACAAAAATCGTTTTGTCTGATCCGGGAAAAGAAGAGATAGTTGATTATAATAAATACGGTGAATTTAAGGATGTGGGGACAAAAAATTATCGCTATATCATCAAGGACCAAGAAGGGCTAAGTGCGGCAGTGGGAGAGGGGATATTTCCCAATACCACCGCGGTAAGATGGAACCCTGAATTTAAGAAGGTAAAAAAAGAAAAACGTCTAGAAGCAGATCAGTGGGATTTTTTGCAATCACCGGATTTACAAGCGGCATTTTTTAAGTGGGCGACTTCTACTGAGCCGCAAGGGGTAAAATTATTTTATACCGGATTAATTTTAGAAAAGGCTGGTCTAATAAAACACGCACTTAAATGTTATTATGCGATTGTGGTACATTTTCCCGGAAGTTATGGCTGGACATACTGGCACACGCCTTGGTATGTAGGTCAGGCCGCGATTGCCAAGATAAAACATCTTTTAAGGCGCAATCCCCAATTAGGTTATAAACTGGTGGATGCGGATATCAAGATTATCAACGGTTACGATAACAATGTGGCTAATGATATTGTGATTGCCCATCCGGGAAGGTTGGTGAAAGCAAATTTTTGGGAAAAATTAATATCCAAAAAAATAAAAAGAGAGCAATTAAGTATTAAAAGGCGACGGGGAAAAGGAAAGGTGTATCTTGTGCAATATGAAAACGGCCACTGGGAATTAATGGTAGATGGCAAACCCTATTTTATCCGTGGGATCACTTATGCCCCGACAAAAGTAGGGCAGTCGCCGGATGAGGGGACACTAGGTAACTGGATGGAGGAGGATTTTAATCAGAATGGGAAAATTGATGGGCCTTATGATGCCTTTGTCGATAAAAACCGCAATCACAAACAGGATGCGGATGAAACGGCAGTAGGGGATTTTCAACTGATGAAAGAGATGGGAGTAAATACTATTCGTTTGTATCACCACCCCTATAAGCCAAATAAAGAACTCTTACGCCAGCTCTATGATAAATACGGCATCCGCGTGATTATGGCCGACTTCTTAGGTAAATATGCCCTGGGTTCAGGCGCTCCTTGGAATCCGGGTACGGATTACAATAATGAAGAGCACAAAAGAAATATGATGGAGTCAGTAACGCATATGGTTTTAGAATTTAAGGATGAGCCTTATATATTATTTTGGCTTTTAGGCAATGAGAATGTTTATGGTTATGCCTGTAATGCGGATAAATATCCCGAGGCATTCTTTAATTTTGCTAACGAGGTAGCACTTAAGATAAAGATGATTGACCCTGAGCATCCGGTAGCGATTTGTAGCGGAGATATTTTATACTTAGATAAATTTGGCAAACACTGTCCGGACATTGACATCTTTGGCACTAATGCCTACCGCGGCGAATATGGTTTTGGTCGGCTCTGGCAGTCAGTAAAAGAGGAGGCAGATATCGCAGTATTTATTACTGAATTTGGTTGTCCGGCTTATGCCCAGGGAAAGAGCGAAGAAGAGGCAGAGGAATTGCAGGCACAGTATCATCTGGGAAGTTGGGAGGATATTGAGGCAAACCGGGCATTTGCTGAAGGTGTAGGGAATTCTTTAGGCGGGATAGTCTTTGAATGGTTGGATGAGTGGTGGAAGGCATACGATCCAAAAGTGCACGATACCCGGCCACTCTGGGCAGGGCCTTTCCCCGATGGATATATGCATGAGGAATGGCTAGGCTTGTGCGGACAGGGAAATGGTAGTTTAAGTCCTTTTTTAAGGCAATTACGCAAATCTTATTATATGTATAAAAATAAGTGGAGGTGATGCGCTAAACTTAAGACTTTACGTGAAGTGTGCGAAGTTTCACTTCGCACAGGTGTTAAGGTTTTGGAGGAGAAAGGAGGTAGGGCAAAAAGAAGCAAAGGAATTCAATATCAAATCAAAGATA
>JAMWCK010000021.1 GCA_023819625.1 Candidatus Omnitrophota bacterium
ATTTCAAAATTTGACTTAAAGCGTAAATTATAATAAAGGCCAAAAGCATAAAAAGTAATTAAACGAATTACAACTATGGGTATGGATATTTTAAGGTAGGCATAAAAATTACTCAGAGGAGGATGGCTGATCTCGGTTTGAAATCTAAGGGTAAACGCAGAAAGGTCGCTTAAGACGATAAATATTAAATCACCAAAAATAGTAAGGTATACGAGTAATTTTTCTAAAGCGAAATTCTTTTTATTTGATGGGAAGAAGTTTATCACCACGCCTTAATCTATAGGGCGTCTTATCTATAATCGATTCAGCCAGACTCATTCCTTTGTAGACCTCTCTCAGAACAATCTCTCCAATTTTCTTTTTGTTTCTTATCACTGCAAACTTACTGCCGGGTTTTACACCACTTTCTTGACCAAGGTCTATAATTACAAAATTATATTGATTGTCCACATCCAATATGCTACCCGCATAATTATAACCTAAGATATTTTCGGGATAAGTTGTTTCACGATTAGTTACGGATATTTTGCCTAAGTCTACTTCACTATTTTTGGAAGAAGCTAAAGTGGTGTCTTCTGAGTTATTCTCTTTTTGCAGAGCGTGCAATTTCTTTTCCAAAATAGCTTTGGTGTGCAAAAGTTGCTCAATTTTATTTAAGAGACTAGTAAATGTTTTTCTATTTTCTACAGTTATATTGTTGAACCGTTCAAATATATCTTTTTGCTGATCACCAAACTGTCTAGCCAGAATTTCTGTTGCCTCTTTTGAACCCTGAAGTTTACCCTCTAAAACCTTAGCGGTCTCATTTAATCTTTTTACCTCGTTCTCCAAATCTGCCCGCGCCATCTGCATGGCCATAAGCTGTTGTTGTAAGTCCTTAACCAAGGTTTCTTTCTCAAGGAGGGTTTCTTGCTCTTTAGATTTGAGTTGAAGTCTAAGGGCGAGGTTCTCCTTTGTCTTTTTAAATCCGTTTATAGCCAAGATAACTATTAATACTGCCTCCAGGATAACTATAACCCGGATAAAGTTCTTTTGGCCCTTAAGCATTATGATTTTTAATTTCTTAATTTTATTTATACTATAAAAATTATAAATTAAAGATTATAAATTGTCAAGGATAATCACATTTTGGTAAGATATAAACAAAACTAATTGATATTATTAAAAATGCATTTATAATCTTAATATAGCCATGGAAGAATTGCTATATAGAATAGCGGGAAATGCCTTATTGTATTTCTCCGGAAACATTTTCCACAGGATAATGGGTTTCTGTTATAAAATAGCAGTTTCCCATGTAGGTAAGGAGGAATATGGTCTGTTTAACTTGGGTCTGGCTACATTTGGAATCGCCTCGGTTCTGGCTCTTTTGGGAGTAAACGTAGGGCTTCTTCACTTTATCCCCTATTACAATAGTAAAAATAACCCACAGAAAACCAAGGCATCCATATATTCAGCAATTAAGATAGGCATCATCTCCAGCCTGACTCTTGCGGCTCTATTTTATTTTTCTTCAGGCATTATCTCAGAAAAAATATTCCACACCAAAGACCTGGCAAAAGTACTCAGGATATTTTCGCTTGCCCTCCCTTTCTGGGTTATGTCGGTAGTATTTTTATATATCCCCTTAGCTATGCAAAAAGTTAAATATCTTGTATATACCCAGGATATCCTAGAGTCTTTGGTTAAGATTGGGCTGGCTTTTATATTTGTCTGGCTGGGGTTAGGTCTATCCTGGATAGTCTCCTCCTATTTATTCACCCAAATCCTATGTTTTATTATCTCCCTTTATTTCCTACAGAAGACATACCCTATTAAAATCAACGAAATGATAATTACCAAAATGAACTGGGAGATCTTGCATTATTCTATACCTGTAGTATATATGACCTTGGGATGGATAATCTTTATCTGGTCTGACACTCTCATGCTAGGCTTTCTTATCTCTCCTAGCTCAAGTGGAATTTATAATGCCGCGGCCCCTTTTGCCTGGTTATTGCTTCTTGTGCCGATATCCCTTAACAGCATATTCTTACCTTTGACTACCGAGGTATACGTTAAGAATAAGAATGTTAAGCAGATATATAAAAGTGTTGAACGCTGGATACTGATACTCAATCTACCTTTCGGCTTATTTATTTTTGCGTTTGCTCCTGAGATTATCCTTATATTCTTTGGAAGGGATTATATAGAAGCTGCAGGTGTTTTAAGAATCCTCTGCATTGGCTATCTTATCTATTCACTAAACTTCCCTAAGATCAATCTTTTTTTAATGTTAAGAAAGACGTTGCTTGCCGCCATATTTAAGACCGGTCTTATTATTTTAAATATTACACTTGACTTCTTATTCATATCCATCTTTGGCTTAATTGGTGCAGCTTTAGCTACCACATTAAGTCTTTTAATACAGAGCGTGGTTCTGGAATGGATAGCGTTTAGATTTTCGGGGATGCATATTTTTAATACCGATTACCTTAAAGCGACTATTCCCGGACTAATGAGTCTGGGTCTCGTCTATGCTATAAGCCGATTACCATTTACTAAAATCATACCTGCTCTTTACGGTGTAGCTTTCTACTCCCTTATATCTCTGGGATTGTATCTTATTGGATTGTGGATCTTTAAGATAATAAAGGATGAAGATAAAACTGTATTTAGTAATTTAATAAACAGAATAGCGCCTTAATCACTCCAGACTGCCCAATCATAGGCACAATCTTCTGTGAGGTTTAGGGGTGAAACCGGGGAACCTTTGGTTTCAAAAACCAATTCTATATTCTTACCTCTATATCTTCTTAAATCTACCTCGCCAATAAACCATTGTCTATCTCCTTCGTTAGTCTTAGGATTTATGTATCGGCGAAACAAGACCTCTTCTGTCTTTTTCTCTTTATTTTGGACAGATGCCTTTATGATAAATTCCACACCATCTCCAGATTTATCCCAGGCCTCTTCCATTATACCAAAACTAAAGACCAATCTTATTCCATCTATGGGTACCTTAGTCCCTAATTTAATTTTGCTAGGGGCAGGCGCAAAGATTGCCCTTTTGATTAGGTTATTGATTGCTACTTCCTTAATTAAAGCACTGACAGGAAAATCCTGAACTACTATATCCTTAAAACTCTCAACCCTAAACTTATTTTTAAAAAATCTGATAAGCTCATTTTTATCTGGGTTATTAAGAATCCTTAGATATGAAAGACTATAATTTTTATTTAAAAAAGTTTCTCCTAAACTTTTATTTATCTTTAAATAAACTGTGCCCAAAAGGTCAGAAATCTCTAAATCTTTCACTAAAAGATTCCTATCCCAGCCTTTTTCTGGTTGCCAGACGTCATTGATAAATGCGATTTCTATCTTATGCCAACCGGCGGGCACAAAGACATTGAAAATAAATGGCCTCATTTTCTCCTCTTCTGCAGTAGCCTCACCGATTATTTTGCCATCAAGAAAAACCCGCATCTTTGCAGAATAGTCAAAATGAGGGTCATATTGGGAGATTATCCGTTTTGCCTGGGCATTTATTTTAAATTCTTTCAAACCTGCAGGAAGCTCTAATACATAATAGATGTTGCTATTAGCGGCTATGAACATTCCCTCTGCAAGTTTTTGTGTATATCTACTCCCCTCATCATTAGAAAGATACATATCTCGCGCATCTATATAAAACAGCTTTTTTCTTTCATTAAAAGCAAAATGCCAACTAATATTATCATCAAAGCCAAAATCCTTTTCTTTATAGGGTATCTCTTCTGTATTCTTATAAAGATGCATCTCTATAGGCAACAGACAATTAAAATCTATTAATACAGGATATTTGGGAATAATTTTACAGTAGAAAAAATTCTCATCTTCTAAAAAAATTTCTTTCTTTAATCCTTTTATACTTTCATTAATGACATAAGATTCTTTTAAGGCATTAAAAAGATTGGAATCTACTTCAGCAAATCTTATATTTTCCAGAAGCCCAATAGCAACCTTTACATCTTTAGTCTTTTTGACCAAAAAGAAGAAGATAAGGCAAACTATAATTATGCATAATAGAGTTGAAAATTTTATCAAATATCTTAAAATCTTGCGGTAAATTTCTTTTTTCTGCATAATAAAAATTATAAAACTTTTCTCTAAAGAATTCAATCTAAAGTAGCGAAAGACATTTACTGATATTGACCTAAAATAAAACTAAATACTGTATACAATGAAAGATTTGGTTAAACCTAAAAATTTCTCTTTAACGATTTCTGCTTCTGGAAAGAGTTCTCTTAATTCCTTCTCATCAAGCATTCTGATAGAATTAATTTCTCTCCTGGCTTCCTCTTTAGTGGCAATCCGACCGTGCCAGCCTAAATTAAAATTCGTAACAAGCCAGTTTTTAAACCTGTAGGGAAGAAACTGAAAAAAGGGAAATAGAAAATGCGGTTCTAAAGGAAAATAACGGTTAGGCGTCTGAAGAAAATAATGCTTTCCTACCCTTCTTATCTCATTGGCCATGCGACGCTGGCTATCAAAATCACCTAAGTGCTCGATAACCGAATTTGAAAATACTATATCAAACTCTCCATTCCTAAATTGGCGCATATCTCGGGCATCGCCAACTATGCCCTTAAAATAAGGGTTTCTAATTACCTCCTTATGGCAGTTTAAGATATAAATTTCCATATCTTTCTGAGAAGTTCTTAATCTCTGCCAAAAAGACGGAGTTCCACCTACATCTAGAATTCGTATCGGCTTTGGCAAAGACTCGGTTAGCGATTTAAAAAAAGCAAAGCGTTTATCCCTAAATCTGCTTGATGCTCTATGTATAATATGGCGTAGAGAAAAAATATTTTTCAATATCTGTCTAAATATAAAATAAAAGAAAAATAAACTTGATACGAGATAACGTCTAGAGAGCCGTTGTGGTTCCTGCATAATTCTAAATAACCACTCTAGTCCCTTTTCGCGCATCCAGCGCGGGGCCAGTTTTCTTTTTCCCGCAAAAATATCCATTGTCCCACCAATACCTATACAAACAGACACCCCTCTTAATTTATCTCTCTGGCTCCAAACCCAATGTTCCTCTTTAGGGCACCCTAAGCTAAACATCAATATCTGTGGCCTGGCCCTGGATATCTCATTTATTATACGGTTATTCATATCTTCATCATAAGGATTGAAATCATAAGGTACACTAATGCCTGTGATATTAATCCCGGGATATTTATAAAGGAGATTTTCTATAACTCTTTCTATCTCCGAGGCGTCTCCGCCTTTAAGCAGGAATACCCGATAACCTTTTTTTTGAGAAAGGACCAATAATTTTTCAGCTAAATCAGAACAGGGAACTCTCTCTTTTAGGGGTAAACCAAGGACTCTTGAGACCAATATCACAGCAGTGCCATCGGATAAGGTAAGGTCAGCGTTATTGTATATATTTTTAATATATGGGTCCCTTAAGGCTTTCACTACGCGGGACATATCCGGGGCGGCAATGAAATGGAACCCTCCTTGATGAAGATAATCTTCCACTACGAAGACGCATTCATCTAAAGAAAGGTTATCAAATTTAACTCCTAAGATACGGATTTGTCTATACATAAATATGGCATCATTTTTGTTTCTAGAAATTACTAAATAAACTCCTTGTGCTTAATATCTTCCATCATTAAGGCGATAATTTGATTATACTGGTCATAGTAACATCTCTGACATCTTCTACCATCAAAGAATTTCTGTTTAACATAAATATTTTTAATATTATCACCCATGCTCATAGAAGGAGGAAAATCAAGGGAGGCTTTTTTAAGGACATATTGAACGCCGCAGCAGGGATACATATTTCCATCGGGACCAATATTTGGCTTAAGTAGACTTAAGTAACAAGGGTTTCTTCCAGGCTTATAATCTTTGCGTCTTTGGTATATTATCCTACCGTAAGAATCGTTGAAATTACTTAACCAACTACTTATATCCGGTACATTATCCAAATCCAATAAATCTGAAACAATTCTTATGTGGGATAGTTTATTTTTATCTGTGAAATTTATTAACTCACTTAAATTTTTCTTATCAAAATACCTGGTTATCACATAACTGAGTCCCCAATCTACTTTAGGGTATTTTTTTTTAAAATGTAATAATTTATTTAAGAGATACCTCTCTGCCTTCTGTTGGTCACTAAAAGAAATTCTACACCAGGTGAGTTTTTCTACCTTATCAGCGATGCTATCTAGTTGTAGTCCATTGGTAACTAAACCTATCTTTATGCCTTTTCTATAGATAAAATCTATCAATTTACCTAAATCTCTATAAAGGGTTGGCTCTCCGCCTCCGGTAATGGTTATTGCCTTAGTCTCAAGATGATAAAATATTTCTATAATAGAAGTGGCTCTTTCAAAAGGTATCTCTTTATTTTTATCTCTTAAGCCACAGGAACAAAAAGTACAATTCTGGTTGCATTTGTTTGTAGGGTTTAGTTGTACATGTATGGGAAGGATGTGTCTTTTTTTTATGCATGCCAATGCATGTTCGTCCAGAAAAAGCTTTATTGGCAATGTGTCGGCAGAAGTAAAAGAAAATTTTTGCTTATCCATCTAAGGTTCTTAAACCAAATACAGATTTCAATTTTGCTTTAACCAACCAGCCAAGCGCTAAATACGGTCTTTTTCTCAATACCGGATAGACACTGCAGCCAAGCCAGCAGGGATCAGGACACTGCCCTGTCCAACGCCTCATCTGCAATTTATCTATCTTCTCAAAATCAAAATCTTTTAAATTGCCGATTCTTTTATTTAACTTAAGGCAAGGATAAATATCTCCATTGGCATCCACAAATAAAGTAAATAAGCCCGCAGAACATTTGCAACGCCGCCTGCCATATTTAGCAAAATCAAATATCCCCCCCAGGTAATAAGCTTTAAGCCACCTCTTGATATTAAAACTGCCTAATTCCTTTCCTATAATATAGTTTAACTGCGCCCCAAGTAATGTTAAATTCTCTAGTGGTTTATTATCTGTCCTATAATAGATTTCGGAATTATGCGCGAGCACAAACGAAATCTTTAAATTGAGTTTTCTGGATAAATCATAAACATCTTTCATCTCCCCTAAATTTTCTTCCGAGATAGTAAAATTCAATCCCAGACCTCTTAACCCTATCTTTTTTAATGATTCTATCGTATGCATTACCCGTACGAATGCCCCTTCCACACCCCGCATCCGGTCATGCATCTTACCAATGCCATCCAGGGATATAATTACATTTGCATTTTTATCAAACTTCAATATATCGAGCATGTATCTCGTAATTAAATCTGTGGCCATACCGTTTGAACCCAAAGTGATCTTTGCTGCCGGACATTGCTTTCTTATTAGCCGGTATACCTCAACGATGTCTTCCCTTAAAAATGGTTCTCCACCGGTTAGCCCTATTATCTTTAAATCTTCTGGCAGGCGGCTAAAATATTTTGCTTCTAACTCATCCCCTTCGCTCCTCTTCCAAATATTACACATCCGGCATTGAGAGTTGCATTTATAGGTAATAACAATTCCTAACTCATTAATCCTCATACAAAACCCCTGATGCCTCTGCAATAAAGAATATCCCCATCCTAAAAGAAGGAATAAGAATAGTCAATATGAGATAACCTAAAATAAAGGGAAAAGTTATAATTCTAATAATTGCCCGCCGGGCGAGGAAAAAGCACTCCCTATCTTTGGGATTTCCCAAGTAACGGGATAGCCTTGAAGATGTATAGTAAAAACTCAAGTTATCAAAATAGCGGGCATATCTACCTTCCAAAATCTTAAAGTGGCTGGCCTTGAGAATTTCTGTTATTTCCTTAAGTGTATATTCTTTTATGTGACCATATACCTTGGCATTCCCGGAATAAAAGATAACCGGACTTCGTCTAACTGGCATAATTATATTTTTCAGAGATCTAGCATTAAAAGTGCTCAAGATAAGAATGCCATTGTCTTTTAGTACCCGGCGCAACTCTTGTATAATTCTTATGGCAGACACATCCAGATGTTCAATAACTTCGGTAAATATAATTATGTCAAAACTTTGTGCAGGAAAAGGTAATGTACCGTGGGAAAGATCTACCACTTCTAAACATATCCCTTCGGATTTCAGAGCCTCCTTCCATATCTGTGAGATGTCTATTGCAATTATATCCGAATCCGCAAAAATTTCTTTTAGACATAAGGTAAAAGGCGTCGGTCCTATATCAAGTATCTTACTTGCGGGATGATAAAAATTATTTAGTTTCTCTAAAATATAAATGAACCTGTATTTATTCCTTTTAAAATAGTCGGTTTCCTTTTTACTTAACTTTAATGATTTTAACCGGCTATTATAAATTCTTTTAAAATGCCTAATCTTATCTGAGGCAAAGTCACTCATCTATTTTTCTTGGCCAAAACATATTCTATTGCACTGGCAAAACCTTTGAGCATCTTCTCTTCATACGACCAGTCTTTAATCATCTGTCTTGAACTATCACCAAATCTCCTTCTCATCTCTTCATTTAAAAGAAGCTTCTCCATTGCGCTACGCAAAGCAAAATGATCTCTTGATGGCACAATAAACCCATTTACCCCATGTCGCACAAGTCCACTTCTCGCCGAACCCACCTCTTCGGTAACAATTATGGGCAACCCCTGATTCATTGCTTCATTAATTACAACACCCCAAGATTCTCTGGATTTATCTGTTTTTATTGAGGGAAGGACAAATATATCTGCTATTGCGTAATAACGATAGAGTAAATCATTGGGGATGTAGCCGGTAAAAATGACATTTTCTATCTTTATCCTGCTAATAATTTTTTTTAATAACTCTTCGTCTCCTCCTTCTCCTACTATGACAAGCGCGGCATCAACATGGTTCATATCCGCAAAAGCCCTTAAAAGATATTCTAATCCTTTCTCTTTCACCAGCCTGCCCACAAACAATATCACTTTCTTATCAGAAATCCCTAATTTGCCTTTTAGTGCCTTTATCTCTTCGGCACTAACCTGCCTGTTAAATAGAGCGTTATCCACGACGTTGTAATAGACAAATATCTTTTCCTTCCTAACGCCGAGAGAAATTAGGTATGCCCGGACATGATCACCCCCGGCATATAAAGCATCTGAATGTCTATATATGAATTTCATTATAGGATAAGATAGTCGGTGAAACCAAGTTGTAGGATGAAACCAGAAATTGGTATAGAGTATAAATGGTCTATTTAATAATTTCGCAAGGAGAAAAGTTACAGGAAGGGCAACTCTTCCATTATGACACTTGATGAAAATATCGTAGTTGCCTCTTATGAGCCGATAAACCAAAGAGGGCGTGACCCTAAGATTTTTCATTAAATAAAAGCCGTTTAAGAATGTGGCATTGAAATTTAACTTTTTATTCCATAAATTGCTCGTGTCGCGGCTAATGGCTGCGGGGTTCATATCCCCACCAAAAAAAAAGAAATCTATATTGTAGTTCTTAGTCAATAACTCAAAAAACCTCTTTTTAAAATGGAAACAAAAATTAGAAACAAAGGCAATCCTTAAATCCCTATTTTTAAAATTATCCTTTTTTAAATAAACCCTGTATCCATCAAAGAGGCCGCTAAGCACATAGAGAAATTTCTTTATGCTCCTGGTGGGAATTAAGATTTTTTTTATGCCAATAAGAAAAAATACTGCCAGCATATAAGGCAGAAATAATTTGGGCATATTTTTCAAATAAAAAATTATGGTGTTGTGAAAACGAGCATATTCGGACTTTATAGGATCAGGCTGCCTACAGCCACCTGTTGGCCAGAACTGATGAAACGCCACAGCCTTTGGCTCATAAATAATTCTTGCCCCCAGTTTTTTTAATCTATATCCAAAATCCAAATCTTCTTTAATAAAAGGGGCGATAAAGGAAGTATCAAAACCACCGCTTTTAAAAAAGATGGTTTTTCTTAAGGAAATAACCGGCCCGGCAAAACAATAAGATATAAATACCCTCTGGTCATAATCCCAATTAGAAAAACTTCTTCCCGAAAGAGCGCACCAGGCACCTACATGTTTTATTCTAAATAGGGTAAATGGCCTTTTTTGTTTTCCCAAAACAATCAATCTGCTTACCACGCCATCTACTTTAGGATCAGCGTAATTCTCAATATGGTATTTGAGAAACTCTTTATCAAAAAGCATATCATCGTCACAGAAGAGCAAAATTTCTCCTTTTGCTAAAGAGGCACCAAAATTTTTTGCCCCGGGAAAATTCTGTCTATCAAGAGTATAGTAACGTATCCTATTTTTGTTTGCCTCCAAAAAAGAAATTGTCTTGGAATCATGTTGTGGGGTCTGGTCAACTACTATAATCTCCAAATTAGAAAAAGTCTGGTTGAATATGCTCTGCAGGGTTTGGCACAAAGGCTCTTCTCTGTTGTAGGTAGGGATTATTACTGAAACATATG
This sequence comes from Candidatus Omnitrophota bacterium, assembly GCA_023819625.1. GTDB lineage: Bacteria > Omnitrophota > Gorgyraeia > Gygaellales > Profunditerraquicolaceae > JAMWCK01. Next base: position 10,440 of record JAMWCK010000021.1, read on the forward strand.
GCTGACTCATACACTAAGATTCTGTAATAAGGGTGTATCCGATTACCACAAAAAACCAAAAATAGGTAAATACCATATCATAGTGATGCAGATTATCCCCAAACTGCATAAATAAAGAACTAAGGATTACGACAATTAACCCTAAAGCAAAAACTCTTTTTCTATATTCCAAACTATGCCGGTAATGCCAGAGATAAAAACGTAGTAGAGAAAATACCACGGCCAAAAAAGCACAAAATCCTAATAATCCCATCTCTACCATTAGCCGCAAATAGTCATTATGGGGAGAAACCACGTATCCTGTCTTCTGTTTGCCGATTATATTAGAACTACCTATGCCATAGCCGATTAAAGGGCGCCTAAGAAATTTTTCAAAATTTATCATCCACACCCGCATCCTCCATCTCCATGAGTCAGTTAACTCAAAAAGTCTATAGGGGATTCTGGGAAAGAAAAATCCGCTCATCACTATTAATAATATAATAATAACTAAAGATAAGAAGGCATCATTTCTTTTAAAGGTTGATAATAACAAAATTGTCAAACCCAAAAAGGCACCAAACCATGCCCCTCGGGTATATGTGAGGATTAAAGATAAAAGGATGGCTATGGCGAAAAAAAATAAAGATATCTTCTTTCTTAAAGAACTTGAATATAAATATAGGGTAAAAGAAAAAATTAACATTACCATTAAATAAAATGCATAGGCATTGGGATGGGGAGTAGTGGCGTATATGCGGTTAAAACCGAGGGTAGAAAAATCTCCGCGTAAAGTAATTGCCTGATAAAATCCTATAGTAAGTGGTATTAAAGCAGAGATTAAAACTGCAATAATCATTTTATAATTCTTCTGCCGGCTATCTAATGCATTAACCCCAAATATATAAATAAAAAAATATTCTAGATAATGAATAATATATCTTATGCCCACTATCTTATCCAAAGAGATGCTTAAGCTTATAAAACAAATCAGCAGAAAGAAAATATAGGCCTTGACACCCGGTAGGTTAAACTTGAGGTCTCTTTTTTTAGTAAAATACTTAAGGGCGCAAAATAAAAACAAGGCCGTGATGATGCCATCCAGACTTAAGCTATAGTGCATACCCACATCCAGGGCATTATAATAAAATAACTTTATGGCATCCAAACTTATTCTTGAGGTGGCAATAAAATATAAAAACCACTCCGGCCTTTTAAAAGATACTAATCCCCCACCGATGACTAAGATTATGGCCAAAACAAAAATACAAGAGACATAAGTCCAGATTAGAGAAAAAGAGATGCTCGTTAATACTATCAATGTTAAAATAAATAAATCCTCCTTATTGCTGGCAACACTACACGGTAGATTAAAAATTTGCTTTTTTAGCCAGTTCATCTCAGATTATCTTTTACCTAATCCCTTTTTATAACTACCCACAGGCAAACCATTATAAAACCGAAAACCGCAGATATTAACACAATTAGACCTCTGCGGGGTTGAATGTGCTTTTGAGGCTCTACTGCTTGGACTATGATTTTCGCTTCCTGGGGTCTTTCTACCTTACTTATTTTTAACTGTTCTTTCTTCTGTTCAAGTAAGTTATAACCCATTCTCATAACATCGATCTCTCTTTGAATCCGTAAAAATTTGGCCTTTCTTTCAAAAATTTCTCTTTGTAGTCTTGAGATCTCTTTTTTAGTCTTATCTAGCATCATTAAGAGAACTTCCTTTTCTGTATTTTCTATTTTTTTATTAAGTCGGGCCTTATTTAATTCCGAATTATAAACCAGAAAATCATCCTGCCTTGCCTTTAATTCCATCTCTAATAAAGGGATAAGTGATGTCTTTTCAATTTCCTTCAGGAAGTTTTCTTTAGCCAACAATTCCTTTTTACACCTCTCTAACTCATCTAAGATAAATCTATAAGTTTCATTGAATTTCCAATAAGTAATCTCGTTTATCTTTTCACTCAAGATCCGAGCCCACGTATTCGCTAAATCTCTGGCTATTTTTTTATCCTTGGCCTTTGCCGTTAAAATAATCAGAGGGGCATAATCCTTTGTGTAAAAACTCAGAGTGAATTCCAAAATTTCTATTTTTAGCATTTTTTTCCCTAAATCCTCTAAAGTAACGTCTTTTAAATCTAACCTGTCTTTCAATTCTTTTAATATTTCTGGGGCCTTACCTAACTCCGTAAGCGCAGGAAAAGCAATGGACCATTCCTCTATTAATCCCCTGAAATCAGATAAGGGCTGATGAATAGATGAGCCCTGATTTATATTTACTCCTACTTCTGTTGGTATAAATTCTGTCTTTAGTTGGGAATCCAAAACATATAGCATCGCCTTTGCCTGATAGATATTGGGTATAAATAAGCTGATTAAAACTGAAACAATAATACATAAGAGTGTGCCAGAAAGAATCAGTCTCTTTTTTTTCCATAATTGCCTCTTCATTTCTTGCAGTAAACCTTTTACCATCTTTACGTCCCCTTTGTTAAAAACCTGTATTTTATTTCCTCAAATAAATATTTAATAGAGTAGTTAAGATCAGTGGTATATCCACAAGAGCAGCCAGGACAATCTTTATAAAACATCTTTCTCTGAGCCAAGAGATATGGGGGAGAATTTATAATCTCATGGAGGTTCTTACTCCGGATTTCTCCCCAATAACCCAAAGACCAACACCCGCCATAAATCCTACCTTGATAATCTATACAAATCCGGGTAAGGGATTTGGAACAGGGAATGCCTTTTTGTATGGGATCACGAAAATAATTCTTAATA